>NZ_JBEZIR010000018.1:0-92459 GCF_040651175.1 Kitasatospora sp. NPDC048540 | reverse complement strand
CGCCCGCGGCGAGTGGCAGGAGGTGGCCGAACTGCCCTGGCACGGCGGGGTGCAGCGCGGCCGCGCAGCAGGCCGCGGCGGCCGTCCGCGGCATGGACGGCTCCGAGACCGTGGTCCTCGACGGGAGACGGGTGCTGCGCCGCGGCACCCCGGCCGCCCCGGCCCCCGCACGGCCCGCGACCGCACCACGCGGCATCGAAGCGCCCGCCACCGAAGCGCCCGCCACCGAAGCGCCCGCCACCGAAGCACCCGCCACCGAAACGTCCGCCACCGAGCTGGCGGTCGGCCAGGACGGCGCCCTGGCACCGGTCTTCGCCGACCGATGGGGCACCGTCCCCCGGGCCGTCCGGGCGGTACGGGAGGCCGTCCTGGACGGGCTGCGGACCGCGGCCGCGGCCCGGACCGAACTCGGCGAGCGGTCGGCGCTGAGCCGGGCCCTCGGCACCCGGCTGCCGGTGGCCCAGGGTCCGATGACCAGGGTCAGCGACCGGCCCGGGTTCGCGGCGGCGGTCGCCGAGGCGGGCGGCCTGCCGTTCGTGGCCCTGGCCCTGGCCGGGCCGGAGCACTCCCGCGACCTGCTCGAACGGACCCGGACCGCGGTGGGCGCGCGGCCCTGGGGCGTCGGCGTCCTCGGCTTCGCGCCCGAGGAACTGCGCGCGGCCCAGCTGGCCGAGGTACTCGCCGCCCGCCCCACCCACGCCGTGATCGCCGGCGGACGCCCGGCCCAGGCACGGGTGCTGGAGGAGGCCGGGATCCGCACCTACCTGCACGTGCCCTCACCCGGGCTGCTGCGGCAGTTCCTGGAGGACGGGGCCCGCAGATTCGTCTTCGAGGGCGCGGAGTGCGGCGGCCATGTCGGGCCGCGGCACAGCTTCCCGCTCTGGGAGGCGCAGTCGGCGGTGCTGGAGGAGTTCCTCGACGCGGCGGCGCCGGACAGGCCGCCGGTGGAGGTGCTGTTCGCGGGCGGCGTGCACGACGAGCGCTCCGCCGCCATGGTGGCGGTGCTGGCGGGACCGCTGGCCGCCCGTGGCGTCGCGGCCGGGGTGCTGATGGGCACCGCCTACCTGTTCACCGAGGAGGCGGTCGCGCACGGGGCCGTACAGCCGCTGTTCCAGCGTCAGGTGGTGGCGGCGCAGGCCACGGAGCTGCTGGTGACGGCTCCGGGCCATGCGACGCGGTGCGTGCCGAGCCCGTTCACCGCCGAGTTCCGGGCGCTGCACGAGCGGCTGCGCGCCGACGGGGTGCCGGACCGGGAGGTCTGGGAGCGGCTGGAGCGGCTGAACGTGGGCCGGTTGCGGATCGCCGGCAAGGGCGTCGACCGGGTGGCGGGCGAGCTGACCGCCGTCGACGAGGCGGGCCAGCTGGAGCAGGGGATGTTCATGGCCGGGCAGGTCGCCGTGGTGCGGTCGGCCACCACGACCATGGCCGCTCTGCACACCGCCGTCAGCGCGGGCGCGGCGGACTTCCTGACGGCACGGGCCGAGGAGCTGACGCAGGAACTCGGCCTGTCCCCCGCCGCCGCGGCACCCGAGCCCGAGCCGGAGCCGCTGCGGATCGCGGTGATCGGCATGGCGGGCATGTTCCCGAACGCCCCCGACCTGCCCGCGTTCTGGGCGAACGTGCTGGCCGGCGTGGACTCCGTCACCGAGGTCCCCGCCGAGCGCTGGGACCCGGCGCTCTACCACTCGCCGGACGGCGGACCCGGCACCACGCCCTCCAAGTGGGGCGGTTTCCTGCCGCCGGTCCCGTTCGACGCCCTGTCCTACGGCATCCCGCCGGCCGCATTGGCCAGCATCGAGCCGGTCCAGCTGCTGGCCCTGGAGGCGGCCCGCCGGGCGCTGACGGACGCCGGGTACGACGGGGGCGGCCCGGAGGGCGGCCGGGCCTTCGACCGCTCGCGCACCAGCGTGGTGTTCGGGGCGGAGGCGGGCAGCGACCTGTCCAACGCGGGCGTACTGGGGGCGGTGCTCCCCGCCTATCTGGGCGCGGTGCCGCCGGCCGTCGCCGAGCAGCTGCCGAAGCTCACCGAGGACTCGTTCCCGGGCATGCTGGCCAACGTGATCTCCGGGCGGATCGCCAACCGCCTCGACCTGGGCGGCGCCAACTTCACCGTGGACGCGGCCTGCGCCTCCTCGCTGGCCGCGCTCGACGTGGCCTGCAAGGAGCTGACGGCGGGCACCGCCGACCTGGCCCTGTGCGGCGGCGCCGACCTGCACAACGGCATCAACGACTACCTGCTCTTCGCCTCGGTGCACGCGCTGTCGCCGACCGGGCGCTCCCGCCCGTTCGACGCGGCGGCGGACGGCATCGCGCTGGGCGAGGGCGTCGGCTGCCTGGTGCTGAAGCGGCTGGCCGACGCCGAACGGGACGGCGACCGGGTGTACGCCGTGGTCCAGGGCGTCGGCAGCGCCAGCGACGGCCGCTCCCTCGGCCTCACCGCCCCGCGGCCCGAGGGGCAGCGGGCCGCGCTGGAGCGGGCGTACCGAGGCGCCGGGGTCGACCCGGCCGCCGTTGGCCTGGTGGAGGCGCACGGCACCGGCACGGTGGTCGGCGACCGCACCGAACTGGCGACGCTCACCGCCGTGTTCACGGCCGCCGGCGCGGCGCCGGGAAGCTGCGCGCTGGGATCGGTGAAGTCGCAGATCGGGCACACCAAGTGCGCGGCGGGACTGGCGGGCCTGATCAAGGCCTCGCTGGCGCTGCACACCGGGGTGAAGCCGCCGACCCTGCACCTGACCCGCCCGAATCCGGCCTGGGAGGCGGCGAGCAGCCCGTTCGCGTTCCACAACGAGCCCAGGCCGTGGGCCGAGCCGGCCGCCGAACGGGTGGCCGGGGTAAGCGCGTTCGGCTTCGGCGGTACCAACTTCCATGCCGTGCTGACCGGTTACGACGGCCCCTCACCGCTGCACGGGTCGCAGCAGTGGCCGGCCGAGCTGTTCCTCTTCCGCGGCGGTGACCGGGAACGAGCGCTTCGCGGGGTGACCGAACTGCTGCGGCTGGCGGAGGCGGAGGGCTCGCCGTGGCGGCTGCGCGACCTCGCGCTGGCGGCCTGCACCCGGGCGGAGTCCGGCCACGGGCCGGTCCAGGTAGCGGTGGTTGCCTCCGGCGTCACGGAACTGGCCGCACTGCTGCGCCGCGCGCTGGACGGGGAGCACGATCCGGCGGCCGGGGTGCACCTGGCCGAACGCGGCCCGGTCGGCGGTGAGGTGGCGTTCCTCTTCCCCGGCCAGGGCAGCCAGCGTCCGGGGATGCTCGCGGAGCTGTTCACCGCGTTCCCGGCGGTGCAGCGGCATCTGCTGCTGGGCCGCGCGTACGCGGACGTGCTGTACCCGCCGACGGCGTTCACCCCCGAGGCGCGGGAGGCGCAGCGCGTGGCGGTGACCGACACCAGGGTGGCCCAGCCGGTGCTGGGCATCGCGGAACTGGCCGCGCACGAGCTGCTCGGGCTGGCCGGGGTCCGCCCGCAGCTGGCGGCCGGGCACAGCTACGGCGAGCTGGTCGCGCTCTGCGCGGCCGGGGCGCTGGCGGCGCGGGATCTGCCGGAGATCAGTGCCCGGCGGGCGCTGGCGATCCTGGACGCGGTCGGCGAGGGCGAGGACCCGGGGTCGATGGCCGCGGTGGCGGCCGCGGCCGAGCAGGTCGAACAGGTGCTGGGCGACGCCGGACTGGCCGGCCGGGTGGTGGCGGCCAACCACAACGCGCCGCGGCAGACCGTCATCTCGGGTGCGACGCCCGAGGTCGCGGCCGCGACGGAGCGGCTGCGCGAGGCCGGGTACGGGGTGAAGCGGCTGCGGGTCGCCTGTGCGTTCCACAGTCCGCTGGTCGCCGGCGCGGGTGAGCGGTTCGCCGACGCGCTCGCGGGCTGGCAGGTGCGGGCGCCGGAGTTCCCGGTCTACTCCAACCGGACGGCCGCCGCGTACCCGGCCGACCCGGCCGCGGTCCGGGCCGGGCTGGCGGCGCAGGTCGGCGCCCCGGTGCGGTTCGTGGCCCAGATCGAGGCGATGTACGAGGCGGGTGCCCGGGTGTTCGTGGAGGCCGGGCCGGGGTCGGTGCTGACCGGTCTGGTCTCGGCGGTGCTCGGTGACCGGCCGCACCGTGCGGTGCCGCTGGAGGGGCGGCGCCGCGGCCTGCCCGGGTACCTGGACGCGCTGGCCGAACTGGCCGTCGCTGGTGTGCCGGTGAGCACCGCACGGCTGCTGCACGGCCGCGGCGCGGTGGACGCCGGCCGGGCGCGGGCCGCGCGGCGGCCCGGCTGGACGGTGGACGGACAGCTGGTCCGCACCGCCGCCGGAGAACTGCTGCCCGGTGCGCTCGCACCGGCCCGACCCGTACCGGAGGCACTGGTGGCCGCACAGGACGCACACACGCACGTCCACGCGCACCGGAGTGGGGACGCCCTGGTGGCGGACTTCCTGAGCAGCAGCCGGGAGTTGATCGCGGCGCAGCGCGATGTGCTGCTGACGTACTTCGGCGCGGCGGGCGTCGCGGCGCCGGCGGCGGTTGCGGCGCCCGCCGTCCCGGTGCCGGCGGTCGCGGCGGCGCAGCCCGAGCCGGCGCCCACCACCGACGCGCCACCCGCCCCCGGCGACCTCCTCACCACCGTCATCACCCTGATCAGCGAACGCACCGGCTACCCCGCCGACATGATCGAACCCGACCTCGACCTCGAAGCCGACCTCAGCATCGACTCCATCAAACGCACCGAAATCATCGGCCAACTCGCCCGCCACCTCAGCAACACCACCACCACCGACCTCACCACCCTCGACGACCACCACCTCGAACAACTCACCAACGCCCGCACCGCCGCAGCCATCACCAACTGGCTCACCACCCACACCACCACCCCCACCCCACCCACGACCGCACCCACCACCGACACACCTCCGGCGCCCGCCGTGGTGGGGCACGAGCCGGTACGTCTGCGGTTGCTGCCCGTGCCGCTCCCGGCGCCCGCGGGGTCGCCGCAGCTACTGGCCGGCCGGCGCTTCGCGCTGCTCGGCTCGGACGGCCGCGGCGCGGCCGAGGCGGTGGCGGCGCTGCTCTCCGGGCACGGCGCGCAGGTGCTGTCGCTGGACGCCGAACATCTGCTGTCCGCGGGCGACGGGCCGGTGGACGGGGTGCTGCTGCTCGATCCGCTGGCCGCGCACGGCGCGCCGGTGCTACCGGGCTGCGTGAGCGTGCTGCAGGCCGCGCTGGCCGGCGGGCCGCGGTGGCTGTTCGCCGTCCGTGCGGCCTCCCCGGACGCCACAGGCCGGACGGACGGGCTGCGCGGACTGCTGCGCAGCCTCGCCCGCGAGTACCCCGGAACCTCGGCCCGGCTGGTGGAGTTCGAGCCTTCGGTGACACCGGCCGGGCTGGCCGAGGCGCTGGTCGGCGAGCTGCTCGCGGAGGACCGCGAACCGGTGGTGCTGCACGGCCCGGCCGGACGTCAGGGCCTGTCCCTGGTGGAGTCCGGTCTCGGACTGCTGGCGAGCACCGGTGCGGGGCCGGCCGGTGACGGTGCGGCGGAGGCCGCCGCCCTGGGGCTCGACCGGGACTCGGTGGTGCTGCTGGTCGGCGGGGCGCGCGGGATCACGGCGCGGTTCGCGGCGGCGCTCGCGGCGGCCTCACGCTGCCGGTTGGAGCTGCTGGGCCGGACCGCACCGCCGGAGGGCCCCGAGGACCCGGTGACGGCTGGCGCCAGGGACCGGTCGGCGCTGCGGGCGGTCCTCGCCCGGCAGGGGGTTCCGCTGCCGGAGGTGGACCGTGCGGCGTCCCGGCTGCTGGCCGGCCGGGAGGTGGCGGCGACCTTGGAGGAGCTGACCGCGCTGGGTTCGGCGGCCCGCTACCAGGCGGTGGACGCGGCCGACCCGGCGGCCGTGCGGCAGGCGGTCAAGGAGGTGTACGCGGCGCACGGCCGCCTGGACGGGGTGGTGTACGCGGCGGGCGTGATCGAGGACCGGGTGTTCGCGGACAAGGACCCGGAGTCCTTCCGGCGGGTCTTCGCCACCAAGGCGGACGGCGCCCGGGCGGTGCTCGACGCGCTGGCGGAGCTGGCGGCCGGGCCGCGGTTCACGGTGCTGTTCGGCAGCATCGCGGCCGCTCTGGGCAACCGCGGCCAGGCGGACTACGCGGCGGCCAACGACGCGTTGGAGGCGCTCGGTGCCCGCTGGGCAGCGGGGACCGGCCGGCGGGCGCTGACCGTGCACTGGGGGCCGTGGGCGCCCTCCGGCCCGCACGGCGGCATGGTGTCGCCGGAGCTGGCGCTGGACTACGCGCGCCGGGGCGTACGGCTGATCGACCCGGGCGCGGGCACGCTGGCGCTGCTGCGCGAGCTGGCCTGGGGCGAGGAGTCGGTGCGGTCCGTGGTCTACACGGCGTCGGGCTGGTGACGGCCGTGGCGAGCTCCCAGGCGTCCCCGGCCTCCCCCACCTCCCCCGCGTCAGCTGCTGCCCCGCAGGTGCCGGTCGCGGTGGTGGGCATGGCGGTGCTGCTGCCGGGCGCGCCGGACCTGGCAACGTACTGGCGCAACCTGCTCGGCGGCGTCGACGCGATCACGGAGGTGCCCGACGGCCGTTGGGACGCGGGGTTCTACGACCCGTCGGCGGCCTCCGGGCCCGCTGCCCCGGACCGGCTGTACTGCCGGCGCGGCGGCTTCGTGGACGCGCTGGCCGAGGTGCAGCCCACCCGGTTCGGCATCATGCCGAGTTCGGTGTCCGGGACCGAACCCGACCAGCTGATCGCCTTACAGGTGGCGGCCGCGGCCATCGCGGACGCGGGCGGCCCGGACCGGCTGCCCGACCGCGACCGGATCGGGGTGGTGCTGGGCCGGGGCGGGTACCTGACGCCAGGCCTGGTCCGGCTCGACCAGCGGGTCCGTACCGCGCACCAGCTGGTGCGCACCCTCGGCGAACTGCTGCCCGACCTCACCGCCGGGCAGCTGGCCCGGGTGCGGGAGGCGTTCACCGAGCGGCTCGGCCCGGACCGGCCGGAGTCGGCGATCGGGCTGGTGCCCAACCTGGCCGCCTCCCGGATCGCCAACCGGCTCGACCTGCGCGGCCCTGCGTACACGGTGGACGCCGCCTGTGCGTCATCGCTGGTCGCCGTCGACCAGGCGGTCGGCGAACTGGCCGGCGGGCGCTGCGATCTGGTGCTGGCCGGCGGGGTGCACCACTGCCACGACGTCACCCTGTGGAGCGTGTTCGCGCAGTTGCGGGCGCTCTCTCCGAGCGAGCGGATCCGGCCGTTCCACCGGGGCGCCGACGGTCTGCTGATCGGCGAGGGCACGGGGGTGGTGGTGCTCAAGCGGCTCGCCGACGCCGAGCGCGACGGCGACCGGGTGTACGCGGTGGTCCGCGGCACCGGCGTGGCCGGCGACGGACGCACCGCCGCGCTGGCCAGCCCCGACCCGGGCGGACAGAGCCGGGCGGTGCGGGCTGCCTGGCGGGCGGCCGGGCTGGACCCGGCGGCGCCGGACGCGCTGGGGCTGCTGGAGGCCCACGGCACCGCCACCCCCGCCGGGGACGCCGCCGAACTGGCCACGCTGGCCCAGGTGTTCGGTCCGGCGGTGGACGGTGAGCGGCGGGCCGTACTCGGCTCGGTGAAGTCGATGATCGGCCATCTGATGCCGGCCGCGGGCATCGCCGGGCTGGTCAAGGCGGCCCTCGCCGTCCACCACGGGGTCCTGCTCCCCACCCTGCACTGCGACGACCCGCACCCCGCCCTGGCCGCCACCCGCTTCCGCACCGTCCCCGCCGGCGAGCCCTGGGAGGGCGAGGGGCCGCGCCGGGCCGCCGTGAACGCGTTCGGCTTCGGCGGCATCAACGCGCACGTGGTGCTGGAGCAGGCCCCGACCGGGGCCGGGCCCGGCCCCGTACCGGCCGTCGTGACCGAGCCCGAGCGGGTGCTGCGGCTGGCCGCCGACAGCCCCGAGCAGCTGGCGCGGCTGCTGGCGGGCGACGACCGCGCGGTGCTGGCCGCCGGCCTGCCGGAGCGGGGTGCGCCCGTGGCGGGCTGCCGGCTGGCGGTCGTCGACCCGACCGCGAAGCAGTTGGCGCTCGCCCGGCGCGCGGTCTCCCGGGGGCGGGCCTGGCGCGGCCGAGGCGACGTGTGGTTCGCCCCGCAACCGCTGCTGGGCACCGGTGGGGCGGGCGCCGGCCGGCTGGCGTTCGTCTTCCCCGGCCTGGAGGGCGAGTTCGTCCCCCGCGTGGACGACGTCGCGGACCACTTCGGTCTGGTGCGCCCGGCCGCGGCGGGCGGCCGTGGGGCCGCCGCGCAGGTGGGCGACATCGGCCGGCACGGGGCCGGCGTGGTCGCGGTGGGCCGGCTGCTGGACACGGCCCTGCGCCGGATGGGCGTCCGCCCGGACGCGGTGGCCGGGCACAGCGTCGGCGAGTGGACCGCGATGATCAGCGCCGGGCTGTACTCCGGCGCGTCCGTGGACTCCTTCCTGGAGTCCTTCGATCCCGAGGCACTGCACGTCCCCGGGCTCTCGTTCGCCGCGCTGGGCGCCTCCGCCGACCAGGTGGGCGAGGTCCTGCGCAGCTCCCGGGACCTGGCGCAGGTGGTGCTCTCGCACGACAACGCACCGCAGCAGTCGATCGTCTGCGGCCCCGAGGAGCCGGTCGCGGAGCTGGTCCGCCGGTTCCGCGCGCGCGGGGTGCTGGGGCAGGTGCTGCCGTTCCGGTCCGGCTTCCACACACCGATGCTCGGGCCCTACCTCGGCCCGATCCGGCAGGCCGCCGACCGCTTCGAGCTGCACCCGCCGTCCGTGCCGGTCTGGTCCGGGACGACGGCCTCGCCGTTCCCGGCGGCCGAGGCGGAGGTCCGCGCGCTGTTCGTCCGTCACCTGCTGGAGCCGGTCCGGTTCCGGCCGCTGATCGAGGCCATGTACGCGGCGGGGTTCCGGGCGTTCGTCCAGGTGGGCACCGGACAGGTGGGCTCCCTGGTCGGCGACACGCTGGGCGGCCGGGAGCACCTGGTGGTGGCGGCGAACTCCCCGCACCGCGACGGGCTGGCGCAGCTGCGGCGGGTGGCCGCCGCGCTCTGGGCGGACGGTGCCGAGCCGGACCAGGCTGCGCTGTACCCGGACCGGCCGGACCGCTCGGCGGAGCCGGCCGGGCGGTACCCGGCCGTGCGGTTGGACCTCGGCGGCCCGCTGGTGTCGCTGGATCCCGCCGTGCTGGGCCCGCTGCGGGCCGAGCTGGCGCCGCGGGCCGCCGCGCCGGTGCCGGGCGCGCGGACCGTCCCGGTCCCCGTTCCCGCCCTCGGCGAGGTCCCCGCCGGCGGCTCCGGCCTGGCCTCGCTGGCCACCCGCCATCCGCTGGCCGCCGAACTCGACGCCCTCCTGAGGGAAACCGAACACGCCGCCGCCGAACTGATCAGGGCCGGCGCCGACATGGCCGCCGGACCCGGCGCGCCGCCCCGGCCACCCGCCGTGGGCGCAGCGCCCGCCGTGGCCCCTCCGCCCACCGTGAGCGCTGCGCCTGCCGTGAGCGGACCGCCGGCCGTCGTGCACAGCAGCCGCCTGCGGGTGTCGACCGCCGCCATGCCGTACCTGCTCGACCACTGCTTCTTCCGGCAGCGTCCGGGCTGGCCCGATCTGACCGACCGGTGGCCGGTCGTGCCGGCCACCACGATCGTGCAGCACCTGATGGACGCCGCGGAGCGGGCGCAGCCCGGCCGGATCGCCACCGGCGCGTCCGGGCTGCGGTTCGGCCAGTGGGTGCCGGCCGCCGAGCCCCTGGAGGTGGAACTCACGCTGAGCGACGCCGGCCCCGGCCGGCTCGCCGCCGACTTCGGCGGATTCGCCCGGGGAACGGTCGAACTGGCGGACCGTCATCCGTCGCCGCCGGCCGCGTGGCGCCCCGATCCGGCCGCCGAGCGGGCCCCGGAGCTGACGGCGGCCGGCCTCTACGGGGAGCGGTGGATGTTCCACGGTCCGGCGTTCCAGGGCCTGAGCGAGCTGACCGCGCTGGGCACGTCCCACGTCCGCGGGGTGATCACCGCGCCGGCCGCGCCCGGTGCGCTGCTGGACAACGTCGGCCAGCTGCTCGGCTACTGGATCATGGCCACCCGGACCGAGCGGACCGTCGTCTTCCCGGTCGGTCTGCGCCGCCTCACCCTGTACGGCCCGGCCCCGCGGCCGGGCACCCGCCTGGACGCCCACATCCGCATCACCGCGCTGACCGACTCCACGCTGGAGGCCGACGTGCAGGTGGTCTCCGGCGGCGCCGTCTGGGCGGAGGTGCAGGGCTGGCAGGACCGCCGCTTCGACAACCACCCGGACACCCGGCCGGTCGAACGGTTCGCCGACCGGCACACCCTCTCCCGGCCGCAGCCCGGCGGCTGGGTCCTGCTGCACGAACGCTGGCCGGACCTCGCCTCCCGCGATCTGATCATGCGCAACCACCTGGGCGCCGAGGAACGGGCCCGCTACGGGCAGCAGCCGCCGCGCGCGCGGCGCGCCTGGCTGCTCGGCCGGATCGCGGCGAAGGACGCGGTGCGGCGGTGGCTCTGGGAACACGGCGAGGGCCCGGTCTTCCCCGCCGAGATCGCCGTCTCCAACGAGGAGTCCGGCCGCCCCCGGGTGTCCGGTCTGCACGGCCGGGCCCTCCCGGAGCTGGACGTCTCGCTCGCGCACCGGGCCGAGGCCGCGGTGGCCCTGGTCCGGCCCCGCCGGGCGGGCGGCGGACCCGGCGTGGGCATCGACCTGGAGGAGGTGGCGGAGCGTCCGCCGGAGACGGCCGAGGTGGCGCTCGGCCCGGCGGAGCGGGAGCTGCTGACGGCCTGCCGGGCCGCCCACGGCGGCTCCCCGGCCCTGTGGTTCACCCGGTTCTGGGCCGCCAAGGAGGCCGCGGCCAAGGCCGAGGGCACCGGGCTGCAGGGCCGGCCGCGGGACTTCGCCGTGGTGTCGGCCGAGCCGTCCGCCCTGCTGGTCACCCGCCTCGGCCCCGGCGGGTCCCGCACCCACCGGGTCCGGTGCACCGACCTGGCCGCCCCGCCCGGGCTACCGGAGCGCAGCTACGTGGTGGCCTGGACCCCGCCCACCGACGACCCCGAGACCCCGAACGACGAAGGGACGGCCACCACGTGAACGGCAGCACGGAGACCGGCGGCACACCCGCCACCGACCAGGCCCCGCCCACCGACCAGGCCCCGCCGACCGAGCATCAGATCCTCGCGGAGATCGCCGGTCTGCTGGCGGTCGTCCTCGACGAGTACGGCCTCGATGAGGGCGAGGTCACCATGGACGCCCGGTTCGCCGAGGACCTCGGCCTGGAGAGCATCGACCTGGTGACCCTCGCCGGGCACCTCCAGGAGCGCTGGGGCGAGCGGATCAACTTCGCCGAGTGGCTGGCGGGCATGGAGCTGGACGAGATCATCGGCCTGACGGTCGGCCGTCTGGTCGCCCATGTCGCGGACCGGCTGCAGACCGCCGGGCGGAGCTGACCGTGGCCTTCCTCGACCTCGGCGCACTGCGCTTCCACGTCCAGCGGCTGGGCCCCGCCGACGGCGGCCCGCCCGCCGCCACCGCCGTCCTGCTGCACGGCCTGCTGACCGACAGCCTGGCCAGCTACTACTTCACCCTGGCGCCCGCGCTGGCCGCCGCCGGGGTGGAGGTCCTGATGTACGACCAGCGCGGGCACGGCCGCAGCGGGCGCCCGCCGGGCGGGTACCGGCTGGAGCGGTTCGTCGACGACGCGGAGGAGCTGCTGGAGCGGCTGGCCCCGGACCGGCCCGTCCACCTGGTCGGCAACTCCTTCGGCGGCACGGTGGCGTTCGCGCTGGCCGCCCGGCGCCCAGAGCGGATCACCGGCATCCTCGCCATCGAGTCCGAACCGGCCTCGCCCGCATGGGCCGTCAAACTGGACGGCATCCTGCGGCAGGCCGAGACCGGCCTGGCCGACGAGCCGACGCTCGCCTGGGTGGCCGCGCGGCGCGGCGCGCACACCGCCCGGCTGGCCCGCTCGGCGGGGCGGCTGCTGGCCGGCACCACGCTGGCCCGCGAAATCCCGGCCAGCCGGCTGCCCACCGAGGCGCAGTTGCGCCGGATCGGCTGCCCCGTGCTGGCGGTCTACGGCACCGAGTCCGACCTGGCCGCGCAGGCGGCCTGGCTGGAGTCGCTGCTGCCGGACTGCCGGAGCACCTTCGTCCCCGGCCAGGAGCACTCCGTGCTGATCGAGGCGCCGGACACCGTCCTCGCGCTCACCCTGGCCTGGCTGCGCGAGCACGGCGCCGAGCTGCGCGGCCCGGCCGCCCGCGGGGACCTGGAGAGGAGCCTGCGGTGACCCGGTTCCTGTTCGTCGTACCGCCGCTGGTCGGCCATGTGAACCCGCTCGTCGGGGTGGCGGCCGAGCTCCGGGCCCGCGGGCACGCGACCGCCTGGGCGGGCCTGCCGGAGCTGGTCGGACCCCTCGCGGGCCCGGGTGCCCGGGTCCTGCGCTGCGCCGTCGCCGCCGGGGACGCGGCCCCGCCGCGGCCGCCGGAGCTGCGCGGCCCGGCGGCGCTCAAGTTCCTCTGGGCGGACTTCCTGGTCCCGCTGGCCGAGGCGATGGCCCCGGGGGTGGCGCGGGCGGTGGCCCGGTTCGAACCCGACGTCCTGGTGGTGGACCAGCAGGCGCTGGCCGGCGCGCTGGTCGCCGAGCGGCTCGGCCTGCCGTGGGTCACCACCGCGTCCACCTCGGCCGAGTTCACCGGCGCCCTCGACGGGATGCCGCTGGTGGCCGCCTGGATCGAGGGGCTGCTCGCCGAGCTGCGCGGGCGCCTCGCGGGCCCGGACCGGACGGCCGACCCGCGGTTCTCCCCGTACCTGACGCTCGCCTTCACCACCCCGGAACTGGCCGGTCCACTCGCCGCTCCGGCGGGCCCGGTGCGTTTCGTCGGCCCGTCGGTGACGGCCCGGCCGGCGGCCGGCGCCTTCCCCTGGGAGTGGCTCGACCCGGACCGCGCCACCGTGCTGGTCAGCCTGGGGACCGTCAACACCGACGCCGGTACGCAGTTCCTGACGGCGTGCCGGGAGGCGCTGCGGGAGCGCGCCGGACGGCTCCAGGCGGTGATCGCCGACCCGGGCGGGGTGCTCGGACCGCCCGCGGGCGACGCCGACGTGCTGGTGCTGCCCTCGGTGCCGCAGCTGGACCTGTTGCCGCGGACGGCCGCGGTGGTCTGCCACGCCGGTCACAACACCGTCTGCGAGGCGCTGTGGCACGGTGTGCCGCTGGTGGTCGCCCCGATCCGGGACGACCAGCCGGTGGTGGCCGGCCAGGTGGTGGCGGCGGGCGCCGGGGTCCGGGTGCGGTTCGGGCGGACCGGCGCCGACCGGCTCGGCCGGGCGGTGGACGCCGTGCTGGACGATCCGGCCCACCGGGCCGCGGCCCGCCGGATCGGCGGATCCTTCCGGGCGGCGGGCGGCGCGGCCGCCGCCGCGACCTGCCTCGAACAGCTCCGCACCCCGGCCGTCAGGAGGGCACGTTGACCACCGAGACCCGCCCCACCACCGGCCCGACGGCCCGCAGCCGGCAGGTCGCCGCGCTGCGTCCGGGCTACCTGGCCGACCTGGCCGACGGGACCGACCGGTTCTTCGAGCCGCGCCGCGCCGACTGCCCCTGGTGCGGCTCCACCGCGCTGCGGCGCCGGCTGCGCACCACCGACCTGCTCCAGCACAAGCCGGGCCGGTTCGGCCTGGACGCGTGCGGCGGCTGCGGGCACGTGTTCCAGAACCCCCGGCTGAACGGCGCCGGGCTGGAGTTCTACTACCGGGACTTCTACGACGGGCTGGGCGAGCAGCGGCTGGCCGGTCTGTTCGGCACCCGCGCCGCCGTCTACCGCGGCCGCGCCCGGGCGGCGGCCCCGTACGCGAGCGCGCCCGGCCGCTGGCTGGACGTCGGCACCGGGCACGGACACTTCTGCGAGACTGCCCGCGCGGACTTCCCCGACACCGTCTTCGACGGCCTGGATCTCAGCGAGGGCGTCGAACTGGCGGAGCACAGCGGCCGGTTGGCGCGCGGCTTCCGGGGTTCCTTCCCGGAGCTGGCCGCCGGACCGTCCTCCGAACTGGCCGGCCGGTACGACGTGGTGAGCATGTTCCACTACCTGGAGCACAGCACCGACCCGGGCCGCGAACTCGCGGCGGCCCGGGAGGCGCTGCGCCCCGGCGGGCTGCTGCTGATCGAGGTCCCCGACCCGCGGTGCCGCTACGCCCGGCTGCTGGGCAGGTGGTGGCTGCCGTGGTTGCAGCCCCAGCACCTGAACCTGGTGCCCGCCGCCAATCTGTCCGAGCGGCTCGGCGAACTGGGCTTCACGGTGCTGACGGAGCAGCACCGGGAGCCGCACGACCCGGTCGACCTGCTGGCGGCCTGCTGGCTGCTGCTGGACGCGGTGGCCCCGCGCGAGGACGCGCCGTGGCTGCCCGGTGCGCCGCCGGGGCGGCTGCGGCGGGCCCTGCGCGGTGCGTGTTTCCTGGCGGGCTCCCCGGTCCTGCTGCTGGCCGCCCTGCTCGACCGGCTCGTCGCGCCGGTGGCCGGACGCGCCGGGCTGTCCAACGCCTACCGCCTGGTCGCCCGCCGCGGGGCGTAGCGGACCGACGCCAGGCCGCGGCCGGCGGCCGGGCGTCGGTCCGGAGGCCTAGAAGGTGCTGTCGTAGGTGTAGTGGCGGGTGTGGTCGAGCATGTCGGCCGGGGTGGTGTCGTTCCACGGCTTCATGGTGTCGTTGAGGTCGATGACGTCCGGGGTGTTGCCGGCGGGCAGGTAGCTCTGGCTGGGGTGGCGGCGCTGCCACTCGGCCCACAGCTTGTCGATGAAGCAGTGGTGCAGCCAGAACACCGGGTCGTTCGGCGACATGCCGGTGCTCATCATGCCGCCGACCCAGACGTGCACCCGGTTGTGCAGGTTGACGCCGCGCCAGCCCTCGAGCTGGTTGCGGAAGCCGTCCGAGGAGCTGTTCCAGGGGGCGGCGTCGTAGGTGGCGACGGCGAGCACCGACTCCACCTCGGCGC
Organism: Kitasatospora sp. NPDC048540; assembly: GCF_040651175.1. Taxonomy (NCBI): domain Bacteria; kingdom Bacillati; phylum Actinomycetota; class Actinomycetes; order Kitasatosporales; family Streptomycetaceae; genus Kitasatospora; species Kitasatospora sp. NPDC048540. Next base: position 77,484 of record NZ_JBEZIR010000018.1, on the reverse strand, counting down.
GGGTGGGGAGTTGGGCGACGCCGGTGCCCAGCGAACGGCGCAGGTAGTCGCGGGTGTCGGGGCGCACGCCGAGCGTCCAGCGGCCGGTGCCGCCGGCGAACGGGCCGGTGGTGACCTGGCCGTCGCGGGCGCGGCCGTTGCCGCCCATCAGGTCGTTGCCCCACAGGCTCGCCGTGGGGGTGCGGTCGGCGGTCCAGTCCCAGTAGGGCAGGGTGACGGCCGGGTTGACGCTCTGCAGGTCCTGCTCGAACTGGAGCAGGAAGCGCCGGTGCCAGGGCAGGAAGGACGGCGAGCGGTGGCCGGTGCGCTCGCCCCGGTCGGTGTCGGAGATGATGAACTGGTTGTGGGTGCTGACGTAGGCGTCGTAGCGGCCGAGCCGCTTGAGCTCCAGCACCGCGTCGACGAAGGCGCGCTTCTCGGCGGCGGTCAGGGTCGACTGGTTCTTGCGTACTGCCATGGTGGTCCTCCGGTCGGGCCAGGGTGGTGGGGTCCGAGGTCAGACCAGGGCGAGCGGGGCGAGGTCGGCGCCCTGCAGGTCGTCGACGGCGGCGCGGGCGAGGGCCCGCGGGGTCGGGTGGGTCTGGTAGTGGTTGATGACGCTGATCCAGGTGCCGTCGGCGTTGCGCATCATGTGCAGTTCGCGGCCGTCGATCTGGACGGCGTAGCCGGTGTCGTGGTGGTGGGCTCCGCCGGCCGCGCCGGCGGTCGGGGCGCCGGTGATGCGACGGCCCCGGTACTGCTCGTCGAAGCGGTCGCCCGCGCCGGGGTCGGCGGCGGCGGCCGGACTGTCGGCCGGGCCGGTGGCGCCGAGGACGATGGCGCCGACGGCCGCGGTGAGCGCGACGCCGGCGCCCTGGAGCATCCGCCGGCGGGTCAGTTCGGTTGCGGCGTGGCCGTTTTCGGGCATGCCGGATTCCCCCTCTGGGTGGTGGGTGGTGGTCGGCGGGCGATCGGCCACCGGTCGGGTGGCGTTCGAGCCCTGCCTGCCCACCCATGCTTGCAAGATCGCCCGGGGCTCCGGAACGGCCGATCGGCGGGGGTCGGTCGGATGACGGGCTTTCCGGACATCCCACCGCAGATGTTGCATCTTGTATCAGTCCAGGAACCGCGGATTCTGCGGTGATCCATGCGGAGAATATGAAGATCCTCCTTCGGATGATCACCTCAGCAGCAAGATCTTTTGCCTGATCGGGATCCTGTGGCCTGGTTCACCTGCGCAAGGTTGGCGCATAGCGGTGGCCTGATCGGACGTCATATTACTTTCCGGTAATCTCGGGCCGTCCCCCGGGTAAACCGCCCGCCACCTTTTGAAGGATCCGTACGTGCTCCGTCACCGGCCCCGCCGTCCCGGCCGCCTCGCCCGCTCCGCCACGGCCGCCACCGCCGCCTCCCTGCTCCTGTCCGGCCTGTCCGCCGCACCCGCGCTCGCCGCCGCACCCGCCGCCCCCGCGGCCGCCCCCGGAGCCGCCGCGACCCCGCACCTGGACGCCGTCGAGCAGACCCTGCGCCAGGTCTCCCCCGGGCTCGAGGACTCGGTCTGGCAGCGCACCGCGGGCAACGGCTTCACCACCCCGGCCGGCGACCCGGCCGGCTGGCTGCTGCAGACCCCCGGGTGCTGGGGGGACGCCGCCTGTACGGACCGGGCCGGCACCCGCAAGCTGCTCGACCGGATGACCTCGGACATCTCCGCGGCCACCCGCACCGTCGACATCTCCACCCTCGCCCCGTTCCCCAACGGCGGCTTCGAGGACGCCCTGGTCGCCGGGCTGAAGGCCTCCGTCGCGGCGGGCAACCACCTCCAGGTCCGGATCCTGGTCGGCGCGGCGCCGCTCTACAACGTCAACGTGCTGCCCTCGGGGTACCGCGACGAGCTGGTCTCCAGGCTCGGCGACGCGGCCGGCTCGGTCACCCTCACCCTGGCCTCGATGACCACCTCCCGGACGGCGTTCTCCTGGAACCACTCCAAGCTGGTGGTGGTGGACGGACGGACCGTCATCACCGGCGGCATCAACGGGTGGAAGGACGACTACCTCGACACCGCCCACCCCGTCACCGACGTCGACCTCGCCCTGACCGGCCCGGCCGCCGGCTCGGCCGGCCGCTACCTGGACACCCTCTGGGGCTGGGCCTGCCAGCACACCGGCGTGTTCTCCAACGCCTGGTTCGCCTCCACCGGCGGCGCCGCCTGCCGGCCCTCCCTGGAGCGGGACCTCAACCCGGCGCCCGCCCCCGCCGCCGGCGGCGTACCGGTGATAGCCGTCGGCGGCCTGGGCGTCGGCATCAAGGACAAGGACCCGTCCTCCGCGTACCACCCCACCTCGGCCACCGCGGCCGACACCAGGTGCGGCCCGGTCAACCTGCACGACAACACCAACGCCGACCGCGACTACGAGACCGTCAACCCGGAGGAGAACGCGCTGCGCGCGCTGATCGCCGGTGCCAACAGCCACCTCGAGATCTCCCAGCAGGACGTCAACGGCACCTGCCCGCCGCTGCCGCGCTACGACGTCCGCCTGTACGACCTGCTGGCGGGCCGGCTGGCCGCCGGGGTTAAGGTCCGGATCGTGGTCAGCGACCCGGCCAACCGGGGCGCCGTCGGCAGCGGCGGCTACTCGCAGATCAAGTCGCTGGCCGAGGTCGGCGACACCCTGCAGGCCCGGCTCACCGTGCTCAACGGCGGCGACGCGCCCAAGGCCAAGGCCGTGATGTGCCAGAACCTCCAGCTGGCATCGTTCCGCGCCGCCCCGAGCGCCACCTGGGCGGACGGCCACCCGTACGCGCTGCACCACAAGCTGGTCTCGGTGGACGGCTCGGCGTTCTACATCGGCTCGAAGAACCTCTACCCGGCCTGGCTGCAGGACTTCGGGTACATCGTCGAGGACACCACCGCCGCCGCACAGCTGGACCGCGACCTGCTCGCCCCGGAGTGGCAGTACTCGCAGGCCACGGCGACGGTCGACTGGAGCAAGGGCCTCTGCCCGTCCTGACCCGCACCACCCCCGACCGGCCCCGCTCGGCCCCGACCGGCCCCGACCGGCCCCGCCCACGAGCCGGGCCGGCCGGGCGGGGCCGTTCCCCCGAGGAGTGATCCGCTTGCCGCACGAGCCCTACCGCACCGTCGCCGCCGCCGAGGTCCCGCCGGTCCCCGCCCCGGACGGCGCCACCGTCCTGCCGCTGCTGGCCCTCGACGGGCTGGGCAGCTTCGCCCGGTTCGACCTGCCGCCGGGGGCGGTCACCCGGGCCGTCTCGCACGCCACCGTCCAGGAGCTCTGGTACGTCACGGAGGGCTCCGGCCGGCTGTGGCGGAGCCAGGACGGCACACAGAGCACCGTCGACCTGCGGCCGGGTACGGCGGTCTCGATCCCGCTGGGGACCGCGTTCCAGTTCCGCGCGGAGCCCACCGCCGCGGGCCCGCTGCGGATCGTCGCCGTCACCATGCCGCCGTGGCCGCAGGACACCCCCGAGGCCCGCCCGGAGCAGGGGCCGTGGACGCCCACCTTCGACTGAACCGCCGCCCGGCCGGGACCGGGCGGTAGCCCGTCCGCCGTACCGCGGATACACCCGGACGGCGGAGTATCCGGCCTGGGACCAGCACAGTTCGAGCCCGCGGCGGCAGCATGGGTTCATGACACCTGACACCGGCCCCAGCGAGATCAAGACGTATACACACGGTCAGCACCTCCGGGTGAGCGACCGGACCGGCTCCCCCGACGGCCCCGTGGACGAGGTCCTCGGCGCCGCGGCGGGCGACGCGGACACCGGCCTGCTCGACGACGGGGCGTACGACGACGTGATCACCCGCTCGGTGAACTGAACCGCCGGCCCGGTGGCCCGCCGCCCTCCGACGGGCCACCCCGAACCGGCCGGACCACGGGGTCAGTGCGATCCGGTGGTCGGAACCCCGAGCCCCGCCAGGCCGGACAGGAACAGTTCCACCCCCACCGCGGCCAGCAGCAGGCCGAGCAGCCGCGAGAGCACCTCCAGCGAAGTCTGGTGGGTGCGGCGGAGCACCGGCGCGAGCGCGACGACGGACAGCAGGTCGATCGCGACCACCGCCGTGTACGCGACCGCGATGGTGGTGTTCCAGCCGAGGCTGTCCTCACCCCGGGTCTCGACCAGGACTGCCGTCATCGCCAGCGGGCTCGCCACGAACGGCAGCAGCAACTCCCGTACCCCCTCGGCCAGCGGATTGACCAGCGTGCCCTCGTCCACGTCGCTGCCCAGGTGGATGCCGAGCACCAGCGCGATCGCGTAGACGGTGAAGATCAGGCCGCCCGCCAGCTTGAGCGACTCGTCGCCGATGTGGAAGAAGTCGGTGAGGAAGTCCGACAGGTACGCCATCGCGATGCCGAGCACCGCGGCGATCGCCGAGCTGACGCTCGCCACCCGGATCAGTTCCCGGCTGGTGCGGTTACGGGCCACGTGGGCGAAGGCGAGCAGCACCTTCGGCGGGCCGACCACCGCGAAGAAGGTGATGAACGCGGAGCTCAGGTTGAAGGGGGACACCGGCCCATCCTCGCCCGGTGGCCCGCCGCCCGCCGCGCTGCGACACGGCCTGGCCGCCGGCGCTAGGCTTGCGGCCCATGGAACTCGGCACGGCACTGTGGTCCTTCGCACTGGTCGTCGGACTCCTCACCCTCACCCCCGGTCTGGACACCGCGCTGATCCTGCGGACCTCGGCACTCGGCCGCCGCCGGCGGGCCTGGGGCGTGGTGCTCGGCATCCAGACCGGCACCCTGCTCTGGGGCACCCTCACCTCACTCGGCGTCACCGCCCTGCTGACCGCCTCCCACCTCGCCTACGAGGCGCTGCGCTGGGCCGGTGCCGGGTACCTGCTGTGGATGGGGGCGCGGATGCTGCTGGAGACCTGGCGGCGCGGCCCGCTGGGCGCGCCGGCCGCCGACGCGGAGCTGTCGGCCGGCTGCGACAGCGTGGGCGGCGGCTGGCGGCAGGGCACCCTGACCAACCTGCTCAACCCGAAGGTGGGCGTCTTCTACGTCGCCGTCCTGCCGCAGTTCATCCCGGCCGGAGCACCGCACTTCACCACCGGGGTGCTGCTCACCTGCGTCCACATCCTGCTCGGGCTGGTCTGGTCGGCGGTGCTGGTCGGGTGCGCCCGGGCGCTGAGCGGCTGGCTCAGGCGGCCGTCGGCGCGCCGGCTGCTCGACCGGGTCACCGGCACGGTGATCGCCGCGTTCGGCCTGCGGCTCGCCCTGGAGGGCTGACCCTGCCGGCGGCAGGAGGGCCGCCGCGTCCGCGACAATGGTGCGCATGAGTCGACGCCCCGCCAAGCGCCCGCAGTCCGCCCGTCCCGCCCGGGGGCCCGTGACCGATTCCTCGCCGTGCCCGTGCGGGCTTCCGGCGCCGTACGGAGAGTGCTGCGGGCGGCTGCACGCGGGCCGGGCCGAGGCGGTGACGGCGGAGCAGCTGATGCGCTCGCGGTTCAGCGCCTTCGCGGTCCGCGACGAGGCGTACCTGCTGCGCAGCTGGGACCCGCTGACCCGGCCGCCGGCCGTCGACTTCGACCCGGGGATGAGGTGGGTGCGGCTGGAGGTCCTCGGGAGCACCGACGGCGGGGCGTTCCACGGCGAGGGCACGGTGGCGTTCCGGGCGCACTTCACCGACGGCGGCCGGGCGGGCGCGATGGAGGAGAACAGCCGGTTCCGGCGGCACGAGGGCCGCTGGGTGTACCTGGACGCGCTGCCGGAGGACTGAGCCGGGCCCGGCGGCGGTTCAGTCCGCCGCCAGCCGGGCCCGCAGCCGTTCGGCCGGGCGGCCCTGCTCGGTCGCGAGTTCCAGCGCCCGGCGCCAGTGCGCGATGGCCGGCTCGCGCTGCCCGCGCTGGTCCAGCACCGTCCCCAAGAACTCGGCGAAGTCGAACTCGACGTGGGCGCTGCCCTGTTCGCGTCCGAGGGCGCGGAGCTGGTAGATCCGGTCGATCGCCTCGTCGTAGCGGCCGAGCCGGTGCAGGATCTGCGCGTAGGTCTTGGTGGAGACCACCAGGTAGGGGTCGGAGCTGCGGCCGGTGAGCAGGCTCATCGACTCCTCGACGTACGGCAGGGCGGTGGCCGGTTCGCCGGACCTGGCCCAGGCGTTGGCCAGGTTGTTCAGCGCCTGCGCCAGCAGCCGCGGGTCGCCGCCCTCGAATCGTGCGGGGTGACAATGCGTCCGCCGTCCGCGCCGAGCAGCCGGAGCGCATCCGCCCGGCCGGTTCCCCGCTCCCGGCCGCCTGCGGAGAGGACCTCGCCATGCACCCCGTGACCCCCGCCGCCGTCCCGTCGCCGGCCGGCCGTCCCGCGGCCCGGGCCGTCCGGGCGGTCTCCGCCGCGCTGCTGATCGCCCTCGCGGGCCCGGACGGCGAGACCCCGCCGGTCCCGGGCAACACCCACGTGTCGAGCTGGAACAAGGGCCTCAACTAGGTTCTGCCAGAGGGATCTTTCCTGGAGGCGCCCCCGGCCGGGCGCACGCCCGGACGGGCGCCCGACGCCGCACGCTGGTCCGACGAGATCGGACGAGATCCACCGGACGGGCCGTAGCACCGCATCGGGCGGCCTTGGACATCGCCGTCGACGTCGACGGACCGAAGGCCGTCCGACGCGGCACCGGGCGCGGTCCCGCCGGGTCCGGGTGCTGCCGGATCGCCGCCGTGACGGGGCCGCGGTGGCCGCGGTGCTGCGCCCGGCGCGGGTCGGGCTCAGCCGTTGCGCAGGATGCGGCGGCCGAGGCCCGGGGCGACCCGGAGCAGGGCGAGCAGCGGGCGGGTGGCGCCGACCGGGACGACCGGGCGGCCGCGCCGGATGCCCGCCAGGATCGCGTCGGCGGCCTGTTCGGGGGTGAGCTTGCGGGCCGGGCCCTCGCGGCCGGCGGTCATCGCGGTGTCGACCAAGGGCAGCACCACCTCCTGCACCTGGACCCCCGGGGTGGCGGCGGCGGCCTGGTGGCGCAGTGCCTCGACCAGGATCCGCAGGCCGGCCTTGGTGGCGCAGTAGACCGGTGCGCTGCGTTTGGGCGCGTAGCCGAGGCCGGAGCCGATCGCCACGAAGGCCGTCCGCTCTCCGGCGGCCAGGTGCGGCCAGCAGGCGGCGGCCAGTTCGGCCACCGAGGCGAGGTTGACCTCGATCTCCTCGCGGACCCGGGCCAGTAGTTCGGGCCGCGGACCGCCGGTGAGCGGGCTCGGGTACTGGACGCCCGCGTTGGCGATGACCAGGTCGAGCCCGCCGAGCCGGGCGGCGGCCTGCTCGACCACCCGGGCCGCCTCGCCGGGACGGGCGAGGTCCGCCCGCAGTTCGATCACGTCGGTGCGGGCGGGGTCGGCGCGGCGGCCGCAGACGGCGACCTTGGCGCCGTGTGCCGTCAGGGCGGTGGCGAGGGCCCGGCCGACTCCGCTGGTGCCGCCGGTGATCAGGGTGCGCTGTGCGTGGAGTTTCACGGCGACCATGCTGGTGGGCCGGGCGCCGGTCGGCTTGTACGATCGCGCCATCTCGCGCCCTACCATCGCGTCATGCCGAGAGACCCCGCCGACCAGGCCCGCAGCGTCCACCCCGCGATGGCCGAGGCCGTGCTGCGGGTGCTGGAGCGCCGCGGTGGGCGCGGCGCGTTCTGTGCCACGACGGCCGCTCTGCTGGAGCGTGGCGTGCCGGTGCCGGAGCGGTTGCACGCCCGGCAGGTGGCGAAGCTGTACGGGTTCGGCCCGGCTGCGCTGACCGAGGCGGCGGACCTGCTGCTGGCCGACCCGCCGGCCCCGCTGGCCGCGCTTCCGGCCACCTCCGACGTACGTCGCCTGGCGGGCTGGTCGGCCCTGGTGGAGCCGTGGTTCCACGTCGGGCACCGGACCCGGGTGGTGGCCGACGGCGAGGGCGGGCTGACGTTCCGGCACCAGGAGCGCCTCGGCCGCCCTCCGCAGGCAGCGGACTCGCTGTTCGTCGGCGCGCTCTACGCCGCGGGCACGGCGGCGCTGGTCGGCCGGGCGCCGCAGCTGCGGCTGGTGGCCGCCGACGGCTCACTGCTGCCGCCGTCGGCGGCCTGGGGGCGGTCGCCGGTCCGGCCGGGCGGCTGGCGGCTCTCCTGGGACGGCGGGCCGGCCCGTACGCCGCTGCCGGCGCTGGCGGCGGTCCGCGGATGGATCGCCCGGGACCCGGCCGGGCCGTGGCGGCTGGCCCGGGCGGCCGAGCGGCTGGGGTGCTCGCCGCGTACCCTGCAGCGCGAACTGGCCGCCGAGGGTACGGCGTTCCAGGTCGAGCTGGTCTCGGTGCGGCTGGCGGTGGCGGCGCAGCTGATCGCCCGTACCGCCCTTCCGCTGGCCGAGGTCGCGGCGGCGGCCGGGTTCGCCGACCATGCCCATCTGACGCGCCGGTTCTGCCGGGAGTACGGCTGCTCGCCGTCCGGTTTCCGGGCGGGCGGCGGGGAGGCGGCGCCCCGGGTGGCCGGTGGTACTGCCGCGCGGCGTGCCGGGGCGCCGTCCGGGTGGGCCGCTACAGGCCGCCGTTGACGACGGCGCTGGTGACGGCGCCCGACTGGACGTTCCACTTGGCGAGCAGCTTGTCGTACTCGCCGTTGCGGATCAGCTGGTCCAGAGCCTTGGAGAGGGCGTACTGCAGCCCGGTGCTCTCCTTGTTGAGCGTGATGCCGTACGGGCCTGGCTGGAGGTAGCCGCCGGCCAGCTGGAACTTGCCGCCGCGGTCGGGGGACTTGGTGTTGTACTCGGCGACCGGGTAGTCGTTGAGGTCGGCGGCGGCGGTTCCGGCGGCGACCTCGGCGAGCGCCTTGTCGTCGGTGTCGAGGGCGTGGATCTGCAGCGGCTTGGCGAGTTTGGCGCAGGCTGCGGTCTGGCGCTGGGCGAGTTCGTCCTGGATGGTGCCGCGCTGGACGGCGACGGTGCGTCCGCACAGGCTGTCGAGGTTGACGATGTTCAGCGGGTTGCCGGCCTTCACCAGGATCGAGGTGCCGGTCATGAAGTAGTCGATGAAGTCGACGCCGGGGTTGGTCTGGCGGCCGTACTCGTCGGTGCCGTTCTGCCGCTGGCGGGTGTCGATGACGGCCGACATCGCCAGGTCGGCCTCCCTGGCCTGGACCGCGGGGATCACCTTGTCGAACGGCATGTCGACGAACTGGACCCGCAGGCCGAGGTACTTGCCGAGGGCGGTGGCGAGTTCGGGGTCGAGTCCGGCGGGGCTTGCGTCGGTGCCCTTGAAGTCGACGGGTGCGTAGTTGAGGTCGGAGGCGATCCGCAGGACCCCGGCCTTCCTGAGCTGTTCGGGCAGCCGGGCGCGCAGGCCGTTCGGGCTGGTGTCGGGGCCGGTGTCGGCGGAGGCGCAGCCGGTCAGCAGCAGGCCGCCGGCGCCGACGGCGGCGAGCAGTCGTGACGGGGTACGGGAGACGTCGAGCATGGTGGTGCCGCTTCCTGAGGGAGGGAAGGAGGTGGGGGTGGTCTCGCCGCCGGGGCTGCTGGGATGGGCAGCGCGGGCCTCGTCCGCTGCCCGGGGGGCCGCTGCGGGGATGGGCAGTCGGCCGGTCGGCGGAGGTCCGTCATCGGCGGGGACGGAGCCCTGATCCTCGCACCGGGTCCGGGCGGGCCCACCGGCGGGGTGGGCGAACCGTCCGGAACCGGGGCAAGTCGCTCGGCCGGCGGTCCGTCGGGCCCCACTGTGGGTGATGGCGACCGGTGGCGGGAACTGTCGGTACCCACAAGCCGCCGGGCGCCCGCGGCCGGGCGGTGGGTGGGATGCCACGGACCGGCGCGCGCCGCGGTCCGCCGGCGCCGGCCGACCCGCCGGTCTGCGCCGGTCTGCGCCGTTCGGGGGCTTGCGGTGTGCGGTGCGGTGCGCGGTGCAGGATCGTGGAAAGGTCGCCGCGCCCGCGGCGCTTCGCAGGATGGGAGACCGAGATGCCGAAGTACCTGGTCCGGGCCGGCTACACCGCTCAGGGCGCCGAGGGGCTGCTCTCCGACGGCGGTACCGGCCGGGTGGAGGCGGTCCGCAGGGTGGTCGCCTCGTGCGGCGGCACGCTGGAGTGGCTGGCCTTCGCCTTCGGCGAGGAGGACCTGTACTGCGTGATCGAGCTGCCGGACGAGGAGTCGATGGCGGCCATCTCGATGACGGTCCGGGCGAGCGGCGCGCTGCAGTCCAGCGTGGTGCAGCTGCTCACCCCGGAGCAGATCGACGCCGCCGCCCGGCTGACCGTCGACTTCCGGGCGCCGGGCGCCTGACGGTCCGGGCATCTGACGGCCGGGACGTCCGGCGGATCGGGCACCTGACGGTCCGGGCGCCGGCGTCCCGTCAGAGCGCCTCCAGCTCCGCCGCGCGGCGCAGGTCCTTGGGGCGGCCGATCGCCCGGCGCATCCGGATCAGGTCCTCCCGGCGCAGGTAGTGGACCTCGGTGCCGTCGGGGGCGGTGGCGGTCACCGCGCGGGCCAGGAACTCCTCCACCGGCAGGCCGCCCCAGGGGAGCGCGGGGGTGCAGCAGTCGCCGCCGGCGGTGGGGGCGGCGAAGTCGAGTTTCCGTTCGGCGAAGGCGGCCGGGCCGGGTTCGAGCGGTGTGCCGTCCTCGCCGGTCAGCCGGGCGCCGACCGCGGCGAACGCGGCGGCGAGGGCGGGCGCCTGGGCGGGGCTGCCGTCCCAGAGCAGGTCGAGGTCGCCGGTCAGTTCGGTCGAGCCGTGCAGGATGCCGGCCACCTGGCCGATCACCACGGCCCGGGCACCGGCCCGGTGCACCGCGGTGAGCAGCGGGAACGGGTCGAAGCCGAGGGCGCCGTCGGTGGCGAAGGTCCCGGCGGTGTCGTCGGCGTCATCGTGAGTGAGGCCGGTGGCGGCCCGGCCGGCGGTGAGTTCCCGGGTGCGTCGGACGGCGGCGTGCAGGCGGTCGAGGGCGTGCCGGCCTTGGGGGGCGTGCCGGCCTTCGGGGGCGTCGTCGGTCATCCGCCCATCCAACACCGGTGCCGCGCGGGGGCGCACCCTGATTCGGGGCCGGGTCGGTGGTCGGTCAGGGCGACGGAGCCGACGGTGGCGGCGTCGGTGGTGCGCGGCAGCCGTTGATCGTTCGGTACGGCGTCATCCTGGCATGTCGGGCTGGGTGGTGACCGGCGGGCGGGGCGAAAGCTGGACGCACCCTGGACGAATCCTGTCCTGGACATGTAAAAACTCTGTCCAACACCTCGTCAAGCGTTCGGTCGCCGCCCGCCGGAGCCGTTCCGGCGCCGCGCGCCCCAGGTCCAGCGCCACGCCCTCCGGGGCCGGAGCGCCCATCCGCTCCCGCACCCGGACTCCCCCACGCACCCGAGGAGCCCGATGCGCACCAGGATCCGCACCACCGCCCTCGCCACCGCCGTCGCCCTCGCAGCGGGCACCCTGCTCGCCGCCACCGCCCAGGCCGCGCCCGCCGACGGGCCGGGCGCGCGGCCGGACCCGGCCACCGCCGTCGCCCGCGCGGAGGCGGCCCTGACCGCCCACGCGGCCGAACTCGGCGTCGCGGAGCGGCAGTCGCACAGCGTCCGGGACGTCCTGATCGACCCGGACGGCAGCCAGCACGTCCGCTACGACCGCACCTTCGCGGGCCTGCCGGTGCTCGGCGGCGACCTGGTCGTCCACCTCGCACCGAGCGGCGCCTACCGGGGCGCCGACCGGGCCACCACCGCGCCGCTCGCGGTGCGGACCACCACCCCGGCGGTCGGCGCCGACGCCGCCGCCGCGCAGGCCGGCCAGGCGCTGCTGGCGGCCGACGGCCGGACCACCACCCTCCAGCCGGGAGCCGCACCGCAGTTGGTCGTCGACGCCGGACACGGCACGCCCAGGCTCGCCTGGCAGACCACCGCCGCGGGGCAGGACTACCTCGGCAACCCGGTCGCCCGTACGGTCCTCACCGACGCCACCACCGGCCGGCAGATCGCCGACTGGGACGGCCTGGAGACCGCGGCCGGCGACGGCGCCTCCCTCTACGGCGGCACGGTGCCGCTGGAGACCACCCAGTCCGGCGGCGCCTACCAGCTCAAGGACCCCACCCGGGGCAACACCTACACCGGCGACGCGGCCAACAAGACCGACCTGTGCATCGGTTCGATCTGCATCGTGCGCGCCCCGGCCACCCTGTTCACCGACGCCGACAACCACTGGGGCACCGGCACCACCGCCGACCGGGCCAGCGCGGCGGTGGACGCCCAGTACGGCACCAACACCACCTGGGACTACTACAAGAACGTGCACGGCCGCACCGGGATCGGCGGTGACGGCAAGGGCTCGTACAACCGGGTGCACTACGGCAGCAACTACAACAACGCCTTCTGGCAGGACAGTTGCTTCTGCATGACGTACGGCGACGGCGACGGATCGGTGTTCGGCCCGCTGGTGGCGCTGGACGTGGCCGGGCACGAGATGTCGCACGGCGTCACCTCGCGGACCGCCAAGCTCAACTACTCCGGGGAGTCCGGCGGGCTCAACGAGGCCACCTCCGACATCATGGGCACCCTGGTCGAGTGGTACGCGGCCAACCCCGCCGACCCGGGCGACTACCTGATCGGCGAGGAGATCGTGAAGCCCGGCTTCGGCAAGCCCGCGCTGCGATTCATGGACCAGCCGTCCAAGGACACCAAGTCCGCGGACTGCTGGAGTTCGAGCGTCGGCGGGCTGGACGTGCACTACTCCTCGGGCGTGGCGAACCACTTCGCCTACCTGCTGGCCGAGGGCAGCGGCGCGAAGGTCATCGGCGGCGTCAGCTACAACAGCCCGACCTGCAACGGTGCCGGCGTCACCGGCATCGGCCGGGACAAGCTCGGCAAGATCTGGTACCGGGCGCTGACCACCTACATGACCTCCACCACCACCTATGCGGGCGCCCGGACCGCCACCCTCAAGGCGGCCACCGACCTGTACGGCGCGGGCAGCGCCGAGTACACGGCCGTCGCGGGTGCCTGGTCCGCGGTGGCGGTCAACTGAACGACGGCGGCCCGTCCGGAGGTTGATCCGGCCATCGCACCCGGCGGGCCCCGCGGAGTGAGGACAATGCTGTGCCTGGGCAGTCCCCTCCCTGGAGGTGCCGGATGACCGTCGTGCTCGCCAAGGGCGCCAACGCCCCGCTGCCCGCCGCCCACTGCCGGGTGACCGTCACCGCCGGGCGGGACCCGGACGTGTTCGTGGTCCTGCTGGGCGCCGAGGGCCGGGTCCGCGGCGACCACGACCTGGTCTTCCACCACCACCCGGCCCAGGACGGCGTGGCGGTGGCCGGCCAGGTCGTCACCGCGGAGCTCTCGCTGCTGCCGGCCGCCGTGGTCCGGGTGGTGGTCGCGGTGGCCGGCTTCGCCCCGGGTGCGGGGCTCGCCGCGCTGGTGGAGAGCGGCGCGAGCCGGGTGGAGTTCCCGCTGCCCGCGCTGACCGACGGGGAGACCTGTGTCGCCCTGGTCGAGCTGTACCGGCGCGGCGACGGCTGGAAGGTCCGGGCCGTCGGCCAGGGCTGGAGCTCGGGGCCGCGGGGCCTGGCGGACGCCTTCGGCATCGAGGTCGACGACTCCCCCGCCCCGGCGGCCGTCCCGGCGGCCACCAACCCGGTGGCCGCCACTCCGCCGGCCGCCCCGGCGACCACGCCGACGACCATGCCGGCGATCAGCCTGGAGAAGGTCGAGCGGACCGCACCCGGCCTGGTCGGCCTGTACAAGGAGGCCGGCGTCTCGCTCGCCAAAGCTGGGCTCGGGCCACTGCGGGCAGCCGTGTACCTGGTGCTGGACCACTCCGCGAGCATGGGGTGGTACTACGACAACGGCAGCATGCAGCACCTCGCCGAACAGGCGCTCGGCCTGTCCGCCAACCTGGACGACGACGGCACCGTACCCGTGGTGTTCTTCGCCGACGACGTCCTGCTGATCGCCGACCTCTCGCTCGACGACTACCAGGGGCGGATCGGCCTGCTGCACGAGCGGCTGGCGTGGGGCGGGACCCGCTTCGCCCCCGCGATGCGGGCGGTGATCGAGCACTACCTGCACAGCGGCGCGAGCGACCCCGCCTTCGTCATCTTCCAGACCGACGGCGAGCCGTTCGACCGGCGGCAGACCCGTGAAGTGCTGCGCGGCGCCAGCTCGTTGCCGATCTTCTGGCAGTTCGTCGGCTTCGGCCACAGCCGGCAGCTGCGCTTCCTGCGCAGCCTGGACACGCTCGGCGGGCGGGTCGTCGACAACGCGGGCCACTTCGGTGCGGGCCAACGGCCCGGGTCACGCTCCGGCCCGCAGGTGTTCGACCGGTTGGTGCAGGAGTTCCCGGAGTGGCTCCGCGCCGCCCGCGCGGCCGGCATCGTGCGCTGACGCCGCCCCCGGACGGAGGGGGGTCAGACGCGGCCCAGCGCCCGGTCCACGGTGATCTCGATCACCACGCGGTCCGGGTTGACCCGGGGCTCCCGGTACCGCTCGGCGTAGCGCCGTACGCCCTCCGCCACCGCGTCCGGATCGGCGGACACCACCGCGACCCCCTCCAGGGTGGCCCAGCGCGCCCAGTCCACCTGGCACAGCGCCACCCGCAGGCCGGCCTCGCCCGCCGCCCGCACGTGGGCGGCCTTGCGGCTGGTCCGGTTGGTGATCACCCGCGCGATCCCGGTGGCCGGGTCGAAGGTGGCGCCGACCGGGACCACGTGCGGCGTGCCGTCGGGGCGCAGCGTGGTCAGGGTGCACAGCAGCCGTTCGCGCCAGAAGGCGAGGTAGTCCTCGCCGAGGGCGCCGATGTCGTGAGCCATACGTGGCATGCTGCCACACCCGCGGGCGGGCCCCGTGCGAGCGGGGGCCGGGCGGACGGTACGGTTCGTCGCTGCAGGAACCGGCGGGCCTGCGGGAACGTCAGCTCAGGGCATGGAAGCGGAACGGAGTCCGGTGGTGGGGATGGATCAGGACAGAACGGGCGGCGGGCCGTCGGCCGCGGGTGCGGAGCAGGGCCACGGGGCCGGGTTCGCGCAGTGGCCGCCGCAGGGCAGCGCCAAGGAGCGCGGACGGGCGCTGCGGGACAAGGCGCCGCGGGAGTCGCACGCCGCGTTGCGGCTGCCGGCGGACCGGCCGAGCGTGGTGGCGGCGGTGGAGCAGGCCAACGCGGGCCGGCTGTCCGAGCTGGTGCCGATAAGGATCGGCCGGATGGCGGCCTCGCCGTTCGCGTTCTTGCGCGGTTCCGCCGGGCTGATGGCGCACGACCTGGCGGCCACCCCGGCGTCCGGGGTGGTGGCCCAGCTGTGCGGCGACGCGCACGCGGCCAACTTCGGCGTGTACGGGGATGCCCGGGGCCATCTGGTGATGGACATCAACGACTTCGACGAGACCGCGCCCGGCCCCTGGGAGTGGGACCTCAAGCGGCTGGCGGCCAGCCTGGTGCTGGCAGGGCGGCAGGCCGGCGCGAGCGAGCAGGTGTGCCGGCAGGCCGCCGCCGACGCGGCCTCCTCGTACCGCAGGACCATGCGGCGGCTGGCCAAGATGCCCGCGGTGGACGCCTGGAACGCCGTTCCCGACGAGCAGTTGGTGACCTTCACCGACGCGCACGAGCTGCGCGAGGTGCTGGACGGGGTGTCCGCGAAGGCGCTGCGCAACACCAGCGCGCGGTTCGCCGCGAAGTCCACCGTCCGCGGTGAGGACGGTCGGTGGCGGTTCACCGCCGCGCCGCCGGTGCTCAGCGAGGTGAGCCGGGCGCAGGCGGCCTCGGTCGCGGGCGCGCTGGACGGCTACCTGGCGACCGTGCCGGAGGAGCTGCACCCGCTGCTGGCCCGCTACAGCGTGCAGGACGTGGCGTTCCGGATCGTGGGCACCGGCAGTGTCGGGACCCGCTCGTACGTGGTGCTGCTGACCGACCGGCGCGAGGAGCCGCTGGTGCTGCAGGTCAAGGAGGCCAGGGCCTCGGTGCTGCTGGCGCCGCTGGCCCGGGCCGGGTTCGCGGTGGCCGGCCCGGCCGGGCACGAGGGCCGGCGGGTGGTGCTCGGACAAAAGCGGATGCAGGTGGTCAGCGACGTCCTGATGGGCTGGGCCACGGTCGACGGACTGCCGTACCAGGTACGGCAGTTCCGCAACCGCAAGGGCAGTGTCGACCCGGCCGCGCTGCAGCCGGCGCTGCTGGACGACTACGGCCGGCTGACCGGCGCGCTGCTGGCCCGGGCGCACGCGCACACCGCCGAGGCCGCGGTCATCGCCGGGTACACGGGCAAGGGCGACGAGCTGGACCGGGCGGTGGCCGCCTTCGCGGTCGCCTACGCCGACCAGAGCGAGGCCGACCACGCGGAGCTGGTGGCGGCGATCCGGGCGGGCCGGCTGCGGGCCGAGTTCGACGTCTGACGGGTGGTCAATCCTGCGTCGGGAGGCCGTGGTTCGCGCCAGTACGGCCTCCCGATGGCCGGTTCTCGTGCTGTCCGCCCGGGCCCGGCGCCCGTACGGTCGAGACGCGGGCTGCCCCCGCAGCCCGGCACGGCCGACCGCCAGGAGGACGGATGACCACCGAGCAACGCCCGGTACCCGACGCGCCGCTCGTTCCGCTGCACTGCCTGCGCCACGCCGAACCGGGTCCGCCCCGGTTGGCCGTCCTGCCCACCGGTACCCCGGTGTGGGTGTGCACCCGGCACGCCGACGTCCGCCAGGTGCTCACCGACCCGCGGATCGGCCGCGCGCCGCTGTACGCGCCGGACGCGCCGCCGATCACCCTGATCCCGAACATCCTCGACGACCCGGACTCGATGCTGAACAGCGACGGCCCCGAGCACCAGCGGGTACGCCGGACCGTCCAGCGGGCCTTCACCCCGCGCGCCATCGCCCGCTGGCGGCCCTGGGTCGCCTCGGTGGTCGAGGAGCTGATCGACCGGCTGGAGGACGCCGGCTCCCCCGCCGAGATCATCGGCTCGTACAGCCGGCCGCTGCCGGTCGCCGTGATCAGCCGGCTGATGGACCTGGACGGCCTCGACCCCGAGCGGCTCGGCCGCTGGAGCGACCACGCCCTGTCCGCCACGGCGTACACCGCCGAGCAGATCGGCACCGCGATGCGGGAGTTCGGGCACTTCGGCTTCCAGCTGATCACCGCCCGCCGCAAGGAGCCCGGGGACGACCTGGTCTCCAGCCTGGTGCAGGCCGCCGACCAGACCGGCGGGGTGACCGAGGAGCAGCTGACCTCGCTGGTCTGCGGGCTGGTGGTGGCCGGGCACGAGACCACCATGACCACGCTCGGCAACGCACTGGTCTACCTGCTCGGCGAGGACCGGGCGGCCTGGGCGCGGATCGGCGCCGACCCGCAGGCCGCCACCGCCGCGACCGAACAGCTGCTGCGGACCATCCCACTCGGCGACTCCACCACCTTCCCCGGGATGCTGCGCCGCACGCTGGCGGAGGTGGAGATCGGCGGGGTGACCATCCCGGCCGGCGCGGTGGTGGCGGCCGACTCGGCCGCGGCCAACCACGACCCGGACGTCTACCCGGCGGGACCCGTCGACCTGTTCGCCCCGGTCGGGACGCCGAGCCTGACCTTCGGCGCCGGCCCGCACCACTGCCTGGGTGCCTGGCTGGCCAGGATGGAGCTGGAGCTCGCCCTGCACTCGCTGGCCCGCCGGCTGCCCGGACTGCGGCTGACCGCGCCGGCCGACGCCATCGACTGGCGCCAGGGCCTGCTGACCCGCAGCCCGCAGACCCTGGAGGTCGCCTGGTGAGCACGGCGGACGGCGTCGGCGGCCCGGGCGGGGACCCGCGGGGCGGGGACCTGGTGGTCACGGTCGACCGGCACCGGTGCGTCGGCACCGGGCTGTGCGCCGCCACCGCCCCGGACGACCTCACCCTCGGCACCGACGGGCGGGCGCTGCCCCGGCGGCCGTCGACCGCGCTCTCCGAGGAGCTGGCCGAGGCCGCCGAGATGTGCCCGGTGGAGGCGATCGCGGTGCTGCGCCCGGCCACCGGGGAGCAGGTCGCCCCGGCGTACTGAGCATCCGGCACACCGGCCGTCGGGCGTACCGGCCGTCGGGCGGCCCGCCGCACCCCCGGGGCGCGGCGGGCCGCCGGTCAGACGTGTTCCATCACGATCAGCGCGGTGGTGCCGGGCTCGAGGGCCTCGAAGACGTGCACCGCGTCGCCCGGGTAGGCGATGTAGTCGCCCGGACCGAGTTCGACCGGCTCCTGAACGGGTCCGACCAGCGCCCGGCCGGTGCCGACCACCAGGTGCTCGACGGTGCCGGGCATGTGCGGGTCGGAGACCCGGGAGCCGCCCGGCTGGGCCTCGATCCGGTAGAGGTCGCGTCGGGCGTTCGGCGGGCAGGAGGCCAGCAGGGTGGCGGCGTAGTCGGCCCGCTCGGAGTAGGTGACCGGCCCTTCGCCGACCCGGATCACCCGGACGGCCGGACGCGGCGGGTCGACCAGCCGGCTGAACGGGACGCCGAGTGCGACGCCGAGTGCCCACAGGGTCTCCACGCTCGGGTTCCCGGCGCCGGACTCCAGCTGGGAGAGCGTGGACTTGGCGATGCCGGCCCGCTTGGCCAGTTCGGTGAGGGACAGGCCGGCCCGGCCGCGCTCGCGGCGGATCGCGGCCGCGATCAGCGCGATCAGGTCGAGGCGCGGCTCGGTCCCGTCCGGCGGGGCAGTCTCCATGTTCGCTCCAGAAGTCCACTTGTTCGGCTTGACGAACGCCCGGCGGGCGTTCACTGTAGTGGACATGAGTTCATCATGGCGAACGCTCGACCGTGGCACTCTCCACGACATCGCCCTCGTCTGCCTCGCCGACGCCGTGGTCGGCGCCTCCTTCGGCGCGATCAGCGTCTCCGGCGGCCTGCCCGCGTGGGTACCGGTCGCGATGTCGGTCCTGGTCTTCGCCGGCGGCGCCCAGTTCGCCGCGGTCGGTGTCCTGCTGGCCGGCGGCGGGCCGCTCGCCGCCGTCGTCACCGGCCTGGTGCTCAACACCCGCCTGCTGCCGCTCGGCTTCGCCGTCGGCGACGTCCTGCAGGGCAGCCGGTGGCGCAGGCTGCTCGGTGCCCAGCTGCTGACCGATGAGTCCGCCGCCTTCGCCCTGCGCCACCGGGACCCCCGGCGCCGCCGGGCCGCGTTCTGGCTCTGCGGCCTGGCCCTGTTCGCCTGCTGGAACCTGTCCGTGGTGCTCGGCGCGCTGGCCGGCGGGGCGATCGGCGACACCGCCGCGCTCGGCCTGGACGCCGCCTTCCCCACCGTCCTGCTCGCCCTGCTGCTGCCCGCACTCGGCGACCGCCGCACCCGGGACGCCGCGCTGCTGGGCGCCGCCGCGGCGCTGGCCGCCACACCGTTCCTGCCCGCCGGGGTGCCAGTCCTGCTGGCGCTGGTCGGCCTGCTCCCGGCGGCCGTCCGCGCCGCCACCCGCGACGCGGCCACCCCCGCCGCGGACCTCACCCCCGCGGCCCACCCCGTCAAGGAGGCGCACTGATGCTCCTGTACGCCGTCCTCGCCCTCGCCGCCTGCACCTACGCGCTGCGGCTGGCCGGGCCCGCCTTCCACCACCGGCTGCGGCTGCCCGAGCACCTGCGGGACCTGCTGGGCCTGGCCGCACCCGTGCTGCTGGTCGCCCTGCTGGCCACGGCCGCGCTCACCGCGGGCCACGGCTTCGCGGGCTGGGCCCGGCCGGCCGGGGTCGCCGTCGGGGCGGTGCTGGCGGTCCGCCGGCTGCCGTTCCCCGTGGTGGTGGTCGCCGCCGCGGCGACCACCGCACTGCTGCGGCTGTCCGGGGTCGCCTGACCGGCAGCGCCGCCGGCGTCGACCGCCTCGGGAGGGGCCGCTGCGGCCAGCCCGAGCGATCACCCGGACGGGCACATATGGTGATCGCATCATGACCCTCCGCACTCCGGTGCGACCCGAGGAGAGGACCTCCCGTGATCACAGCCCGTGACATCATGCACCGCGGCGCCCAGTGCATCGACGCCGACCAGACCCTCATGGACGCGGCCAAGATGATGCGCGACATGGGCGTCGGCGCCCTGCCCATCTGCGGCCCGGACAAGATGCTCAAAGGCATCATCACCGACCGCGACATCGTGGTCCGATGTCTCGCCGAGGGCAAGGACCCGATGATGATGAAGGCCATGGACCTGGCCGGGCACCTGCACTGCGTACGGGCCGAGGACGACATCGAGGCCGTGCTGAAGAAGATGGAGCAGCACCAGATCCGCCGGATCCCGGTGATCGACGACGGCAAGCTGATCGGCATGATCAGCGAGTCCGACCTGGCCAGCGGTCACCGTGACGGCAACCTGCTGACCGACCGGCAGATCATCGAGTTCATGGACAGCATCTACCTGAGCCACTGACCGTGGCCCGCTGACCGCACGTCACCGGCGGTACCGGACGGCGTGGGAGCCCCGCTCCCACGCCGTCCGCGTGCGTCGGGCGCCCGGCCTCAGACCCGGGCCGGAACCGGGGCGGGGACCGGCCCGGCCGGCCGCGGGCTGCGGCGGTCCGCGGCCCAGGAGACCAGGGCGATGACGCAGCCGAGCGCGGCCAGGGCGGCGCCGACCAGGGTGGGCGAGGTCCAGCCGAGGCCGGCGCCGAGCGCGACCCCGCCGAGGTAGGCGCCCTGCGCGTTGGCCAGGTTGAAGGCGCCCTGGACGGTGGCGGAGGCCAGCGTCGGCGCCCGGCGGGCCTTGAGCAGCACCAGGGTCTGCACCGTGGGCACGGTCGCGAAGCCGAACATCCCGATCAGCACCACCGTCACCGCCGCCGACCAGCGGGCGTGCGAGGTGACGGCGAACAGCGCGAGCGAGGCGGCCATCAGCAGGAAGGCCGCGCAGATGCTCGGCCGCAGCGCCCGGTCCGCCGCGTACCCGCCGACGGCGTTGCCCAGGGTCATGCCGACGCCGAACAGTGCGAGCACCAGGGTCACCGAGCCCTCGCCGAAGCAGGCCACCTCGGTGAGGGTCGGCGTGATGTAGGTGTAGCAGGCGAACAGCCCGGCGCAGCCGAACACCACCGTGGCCAGGGCCGCCCACAGCTGGCCGCTGCGGAAGGTCGACAGTTCGGTGCGCAGCCCGGCCTGCGGGTGGGCGGGCAGCTGCGGGACCAGCCGGGCGGTGGCCGCGACCCCGAGCGCACCGATCGCGACGACCACCAGCATCGCGGCCCGCCAGCCCAGGTGCTGGCCTAGCAGGGTGGCGGCCGGGACGCCGAGGATGTTGGCGACGGTGAGGCCGGAGAACATCACCGAGACGGCGCGGGCGCGCAGGTGCGGCGCGGCCAGCTCGGCGGCGGCGACCGCGCCGGCGCCGAAGAACGCGCCGTGCGGCAGGCCGGTGACCAGCCGGGCGGCGGCCAGCAGCGGGAAGTTCGGCGCGAGGGCGCAGAGCAGGTTCCCGACCGTGAACAGCCCGGCCAGCCCGGTCAGTACGGCCTTGCGGGGCAGCCGGGCGCAGGCCGCGGTGAGCAGCGGCGCCCCGATCACCACCCCGACCGCGTACAGCGAGATCAGCCAGCCGGCCTGCGGAATGCTCACCCGCAGGTCGTCGGCGACCTGGGGCAGCAGGCCCATGGCCGCGAACTCGGTGGTGCCGATGGCGAAGGCGGTGATGGCGAGGGCGACGAGCGCCAGAGGCATGAGGGGGCTCCGAGTGGTCGCCCGGTGGGCGGTGCGAGGTGACGGGCGATCGTCGGTGACCACCGGTGAGGGCGTACGGCCGGTCTGAGGGGTGGTCGGCCGGTGCGACGCCGCCGGGCAGTCTACCCGGCGGGCGACGGGCGGTCGGTGAACGGAGCGAGTGGGGAGGGCGTGGGGAGGGCGTCCGTCCGGGGGCGGGGGTGGTGGTCAGGCCGCGGTGGCGAGGGTCCGGATGCGGTGGAGCTCGGTGAGGATGTCGTCCAGGGTGCGGCAGTCCGGTCCGGTGAGGGCCGGGCCGTGGGCTCCGGGGGCTGCGGCGTCGGGGGCGGCGGCGTCGGGGGCGGAGGTGGGGTGCCGGGCGCCATTCTCCAGGGCGTCGGCCATCGCGTCGAGGGCCGCGGTGACCTGACGGGCCGCCGGGCCGGCCGGCCGCGGGGAGCCGTGTTCGATCCGGACGGCGCAGGCCGTGGCGGCGTCGGCGATCCGCTCGGCGCCCTCGGTGACCTTCAGCCAGTCGAGAGCGGGCCCGGCGGTGAGCTCCGCGGCGGCGCCCTCGGCCGCGGTCCTGGCCTCCGCGAGCGCGTGGTAGGCGGAGCGGCGCAGCTCGGTGCGGGTCTGCGGACCGGGGGCGTCGGTCAGGACGTGGTCGAGGTAGCTGCGGGTGCGGCGCAGGGCCTGCGCCGAGCGGTGGCCGACCCGGGCCCGGGTGTCGGTGAGCCTCGGCAGATGGCCGGCGAGCAGGACGATGGCGCAGGCCAGTGCCGTGTCGGCGAGCCGGGAGACGGCGGCCTGGCGGTCACCGGCGGCGGAGACGAAGGCCAGGACGGTGACGGTCACCGCGGCGGTCTGCAGGGCGAAGTGCCGGGCGGCGAGCGGCAGCAGGGCTCCGGCCACGGCGACGGTCGCCACGGGCAGCCAGGGCCGGTCGCTGGCGGCGGTCAGCGCGGCGAACAGCACCACCCCGAGCGCGGTGCCGGCGAAGCGGTTGACGACCCGCGAGAACAGCGGCCCGAAGTCGGGTTTGACCAGGAACGCGGCGGTGGCCGGCAGCCAGAACCAGTGCTCGGTGTGGAGCAGCAGGGCGGCGGCCGTACTGGCGGTGACGCAGACGGCCACCCGGGCGCCGTACTCGCGGCCTGCCGGGCTCGCCGGGTGGATGCCGCGCGGTCCCCGGCGCGGGGTCGGGCGGTCGGGAGCGGGTGTGCCGGCGAAGACCAGACCGGCCTGCAGCACGGCCCGGTCGAAGGCGGTCCGGGCCGGGGTGTCGGAGTTCGGGGCGGGCAGGACACCGGGGTTCCTGCCCGCGCGGACGGCGGCGGCCAGGCGGCGGGGGCCGGTGGGGATCCGCTCCGGCAGCCGCTCGCCTTCCCAGAGCAGGGCGACGCTCGCCTCGCACAGGGCGGCCGCGGCGGCCAGCCGGGCGGCCAGCGTGGCCACCTCGGTACGGGTGGCGGCCCGGGCCGGCAGCGGGAGCACGCGGCGCAGCCGCAGGGCCTGGTCGGCCCGGTCGAGGGCGGCCGTCAGGCGGCGGCGGGCGGGTTCGGCGGCGGGGGTGCCGACTGCGTCCAGCGCGTCGGCGAGGGCGTCGAAGACGGCGGCCACCGCGAGGCGTTCGCCGGCCGCCGGGCGCCCGGGGCGCACGGTGGAGAGCAGGCGCAGCAGCATCAGCCAGCCGGCTCCCGCGAGGAACCAGGCCGCTCTGGTCCAGCCGGGCAGCGCGATCGACATGCCGCTGCCGACCGCGGTGAGGACCAGCAGTTGCAGGGCGGCCGCCGAGCAGACCGGACCGGCGACGCTGGCGGCGCCACAGAGCAGTCCGACCGTCAGCAGCAGCGGCAGCGCCCACCAGCCGGTCGCGAAGCCGAGCAGCAGGCCGAGCGCGCCGCCGAGGGCGGGTACGCCGGCCTGGACGGCGGCCACCCGTCGGGTACCGGACCGGTCGTTGATCCCGGCGAAGAGCGCACCGAGTCCGGCGAGCAGTCCCACCTCGGGACGGCCGGCGGCCAGTCCGGCACCGAGCAGCGGTCCCATGCCGAGGGCGCCGCGGGCCATCGCGCTCCACGGGACGGGGCCGCGCTGCCAGCGCAGCGGGTGGGCCAGCCAGTCGGGTGTGCGGCGGCGCTCTGCTCGGGGCACGGTCCTCCTCGCGTCCGGGTGCTGCCGCTCGAGCCTAACTGGGCCGGTTGTCGCCGCTGATGCGAGCCGGTTACGCGCGCATGACGGCCCGGACTGGTCCGCGCGGGACCGCTCCGCGGCGGCCGTCAGCGGCCGCGCGGGCCCGCCAGGGGGCGGGTCACCCACCAGGGCCACGCACCCCGGGCACGGCCCGCACGGCACCCGCTCCCGGCGCCGCGGGCGTCAGCGGTCGGGCAGGGTGTCGGTGGCGGCGATCGGGCGGTCGGTGGCGGCCACCGGGTCCGGGAGGGCGGTGGAGCCGGTGAGGTAGCGGTCAACGGCGGCGGCGACCGAGCGGCCCTCGGCGATGGCCCAGACGATCAGCGACTGGCCTCGGCCCGCGTCGCCTGCCACGAAGACCCCGTCCGGCCCGGCGGCGTAGCCGCGGTCCCTGGCCAGCCGGCCGTCCGCGTCGAGGGTGAGGCCGAGCTGGCCGATCAGCGGGCTGTCGGGCTGCGGGCCGCGGAAGCCCAGGGCGAGCAGCACCAGCTCGGCCGGGAGGGTCCGGCCGGTGCCGGGGCGGGGGCGGCGGTCGGCCGGTTCGGCCTCGGCCAGCCGCAGGGCGCGGACCCGGCCGAGCCGGTCGCTCTCGAAGCTGACGGTGACGGCGGAGTAGATGCGCGGGTCGCCGGACAGGGCCACCGCCTCCTCGTGCGAGGCGGTCAGCCGGTGGACCTTGGGGTGGACCGGCCAGGGCTGGGCGGCGGAGCGGGCGTCGCCGGGCTGCGGGTTGATGTCGAGCTGGGTGACCCGGGCGGCGTGCTGGCGCAGTGCCGTGCCGAGGCAGTCGGCGGCAGTGTCGCCGCCGCCGACGATCACCACCTGCCGGCCGGCCGCGGACAGCGGTGAGTCGGCGAGGTCGCCCTCGACCACCCGGTTGGCCAGCGGCAGGTACTCCATGGCCTGGTGGACGCCCGCCAGCTCCCGGCCCGGGACCGGCAGCTCGCGCCAGGCGGTCGCACCGACCGCGACCACCACCGCGTCGTGGCGGGCCCGCAGGTCGGCGGCGGTCAGGTCGGTGCCGATCTCGACGCCGGTGCGGAACAGGGTGCCCTCGGCGCGCAGCTGGTCGATCCGCCGGTCCAGGTGGTGCTTCTCCAGCCGGAAGGAGGGGATGCCGTAGCGCAGCAGTCCGCCGAGCCGGTCGGCCCGCTCGTAGACGGTGGTCTGGTGGCCGGCCCGGGTGAGCTGCTGGGCGGCGGCCAGGCCGGCCGGGCCGGAGCCGATCACGGCGACGGTGCGCCCGGAGAGGTACTCGGGCGGGCGTGGGGCGGCCAGGCCGAGGGCCCAGGCCTGGTCGGCGATGGCGGCCTCGACGTTCTTGATGGTGACCGCGTCGCCGCCGGCGACGGCGAGCACGCAGGCGCTCTCGCAGGGGGCGGGGCAGAGCCGGCCGGTGAACTCGGGGAAGTTGTTGGTGGCGTGCAGGCGGTTGGCGGCGCTCTCCCAGTCGGCGTGCGACACCAGGACGTTCCAGTCCGGGATGAGGTTGCCGAGCGGGCAGGCCCGGTGGCAGAACGGGATGCCGCAGTCCATGCAGCGGTCGGCCTGGCCGCCGACGATCGGCAGCAGTCCCCGTTCGGCGTTCACCTCGGCCCAGTCCTGGACCCGCTCCCGCGGTGCGCGGCGTTCGCGCAGAGTGCGCGGGGTGGTGAGGAATGCCTTCGGATCGGCCATCGGCCGCCTCCGTCGTCCGCGCTGATCCCGTGTCCTGCGCCCTCGCCCGGGCGGGGGCTGCGCCCCGGCCGGACGTGGTCCGCGCTGTGGCCGGACGGGATGAGGGGCGCGTCAGGCCGGTCCCAAGCTGCGCCGGGCAGACGGTCGGGTCGTACGCGGCGTGTCCAGCCACCATACGTCCGTTCGGGTGGCTCTTCGAGGGCTCGGCCGCCGGCCCCGCGCGGGGCCGGCGGCTGCCGGTCGGCGGGGCCGGTGACGGGCCGGTGACGGCGCGGTCAGCGGCTGCGGGCGCCGGCCGCGAGCGGGCGGCAGAGCAGCACGTCCGGGACGCCGCCGTGGACCCAGCGCCAGGTATAGGCGACGCCGGCCAGGTACTCGTCGTCGGCGCACTGCCCCTTGTAGTAGCCGGGTGCCCAGTCGCTGCCGGTGGAGCCGCCGGTGGCGGGCCGGTTGTCTCCGTGGTCGAACCAGACGAGCCGGCCGCCGGTGGGCAGTGCGGACGCGGCGGTGGCGCACAGCAGCGAGCCCATCGCGCTGCCGCGCACGCTGTACCCGGTGGCGAAGGTGCCGTCGGGGCACTGCAGCTTGTTGTAGCCGGGCGCCCAGTCACCGCCGGTCACGTACCGCTCGTCGGAGACCACCTGGTACGCCGAGCCGGTGCGGGCGGGGCCGCCGGCGTCGGTGCACAGGCCGCGGCCGTCGCTGCGGCCGAGGCCGGTCAGCCGCTGGGTGTCGGGGCAGCTGCCCTTGCGGGCGCCGCGGTCCCAGTCGGGGAGGGCCAGCATCCGGGCCGAGGTGTCCTGGTCGGCGTGGTCGAGGTCGAGCATGTTCCAGCGCGGGGTGGGCGCCACCGGCCCGCTGCGGCCGGGGGTGCCGACCAGCCGGTGCCAGTCGGCGGCCCGCCAGTCCCCGGGATCGTCGATGCCGAGCCTGGCGCCGTTCGGGTCGTACGAGAGCAGCGCCCAGCTGTCCAGCGGTGCGCCGTCGCGGGTCCAGCCGACCAGCGGCCAGATCGCGAAGTCGGCGTCGGCGGCCAGCAGGATGTCGGTGAAGGTGTGGAACCAGGCCTGTTCCTTGGGGTCGGTGGAGCCGCGCCCGCCCGCGCCGAACTCGCTGATCCACACGGGTGCGGTGAAGTGCTGCCCGGTGCGGGTGACGAACAGGGCCTCCTGGTCGACCACCTGGGCGAGCTGGGCGGGGGTGAGGTCCTGGTAGCGCGGGTCGTGGGTCTCGCCGAGGCCGGTGGCACCGCTGTGGTTGGGGCCGGTGTAGGCGTAGAAGTGCGCCGCGTAGACCAGCTTGTCGGAGCGGATCAGGGTGTTGGAGAGGTTCTGCACCGGGGTGAGCATCGGCCGGCCGTGCGGCAGGCCGTCGAGCGGGATGCCCTGCCAGTTGATGCCCTCCATCACGATCAGCAGATCGGGGTCGGTCTGCAGGATCCGGTTTCCGGCGGCTTCGAAGGCGGCGTACTCGTCGTGGGCGTCGCCCCAGCCCCAGTTGGGGTCGTCCCAGGTGTCGCGGCGGACCTCGTTGCGCAGGTCGGCGCCGACCACCCGCTTGTCGGCGCGGTAGCGCTCGGCCATGAACACCCAGTCGGCGATCCACTGTTCGGTGGACTGGCCGCTGTTCCAGCGTTCGTTGCCGTCCAGGCCGCAGCACCAGCGGGCGGTGGTGGTGTGGTCGTTGAGGATGACCGCGAAGCCGTCCGCGGTGAGTGCCGCGACGACCGCGTCGAAGACCTGCAGCGGGGTCTTGCCGCGCAGCTGCGGGTTGGCGGCGACGGCGGTGTCGGGCACCGGCGTGGTGTCGTGGATCAGGGCGTTGGAGAACGGCAGCCGGATGCTGTTGATCCCCAGGGCGTGGAAGTCGGCGAGGATCCGGGCGACCGGCGCGCGGTCCAGGCCGAGCGGCATGCTGTTCGACGGCTCGCCGTGCTCGTGCGAGGCCGGGTCGGCGATGTCCCCGCTGCCGGTCCAACTGCCTTGGGCACCCTCCCAGTTGCCGGAGCGGAGCTTGAAGCGGCTGCCCGTCGCGTCGACGACGTACCGGCCGCTGGTGCTGAGCGGGCCGGTCCAGGAGGCCGCCAGGGCGGCACCGGTGAGCGGCACCGACCGGTCGGCGGCCGCCGCCCCGCCCACCGGCCCGGCGGCACCCACGGCGCCGCCGGGGAGGGCGATCAGGGTGGCAAGCGCCGCGAGGACGGCGAGCGTACGGGTGAGGAGTTTCAGCATGGCCGACCCCGGGATGGTGGGTGACGATGGAATGTGATGATCTCCGTTCGGCTACCCGCAGGTAACGCGACGATTATCCACACGCCGGCCCGCCGCGCCTAGGGTGTTGACGTAACGTCAGCAAGCCGCGCTCCACCGACCCGGGGTCAGGGCCGGCATCAGCTCCGGAAGGTGATCGCGGCGCCCTCCCGGGCGGCCTGCTGGGCGGTGTAGGTGACGTCGTGGACGGTGTGTCCGGCCGGGTCGAGCAGGGTGATCCGGCCGCCCTTGTTGCCGAGCTGCAGGCCGTCACCGGTGGGGACGGTGAGGGTGGCACCCGGTTCGAGCCGCTGGGCCGGCAGGCCGACCCGGCGGTGCTGGGCGTCGGCGAGCTGCCAGTGCGCCAGGTCGACGGCGGCCGGGGAGTCGTTGACCACGGTGACCGTCTCCGCCCGGCCGTCCGGGCCCGCCGGGTTGACCAGCGCGGCCAGGATCCGCAGCGCCTGCCCGGGCGCGCCCGGTCCGGGGTCGGCCGGTCCGGGGTCGCCGGGGCGCGGGTCGGGGACGCCCGGCAGGGCGTGGCCGGTGGTGTCGTCGGTGTGCCAGGACTGGGACTGGAAGGCGAGGAAGACCGCGACCCAGCGCGACTCGGCCGGGATGTGCAGCAGCAGCGCGCCGTCCTGGCGGACGCCGTCGTCCCGGCGGTGGCCCGGGTCGTTGCCCTGGTTCATGTGGATGTCGTGCACGCCGTTGCCCGGCAGGAAGCCGAAGACCTTGTCCGGCAGGTGCGCCTCGGTGGGCCAGCGCTGCCCGAAGACGTACACCGTGGCGGCGGTGTCGGCGAGCGCCCGCAGCACGTGGCGGTCGAGCAGGTCGGCGAGGTCGTTGTCGTCGCCGGGCAGCTCCGGCGGCAGGACCCGCAGCGCGGCGCGGTCGAACAGGCCACCGCGGACGAAGTCCAGGCCCCCGCCGCCGTCCTGCGCGGACAGCTCGCGCCAGCCGGACGCGGGCGCCGGGAGCTGCGCCAGGAGCGGGTGCCGGAAGTCCTCGTCGACCACGAAGAGCAGCTCGGACGGGGCCTGGTCGGAGAGCACGTTGACGGCGGCCCGGTAGTCGGTGCCCCCGGCGTCGCGCAGGTGCAGCTGGTAGTGGGGGGTGTCGGTGGCGCCTTCGCGGCGTCTCGCGACAAGGGTGGCTGCCAGGACACCGTAGTGCTGCAGGGGCATCTGTCGTCCTCGGTCCGGGGGCGTCCGGGCGCTGCGCCCGGCGGGTCGTCAGGAGCCCTTCCCCGCTGGGCGCGCCCGGCACCTTGCCGAGGCTCAACGTTCGGGTGAACCTTCTGCGCCCCGGTTCACGCCCCCGGTTGACGCCCCGCCGGGACCCGCGGCCCGGGCGCCGGGTGCCGGCGCCCGGCCGCGACCTCGGTGGCCAGCGCGGCCAGCGCCGCCGGGGCGCCCCGCTGCCCGCGGATGCCGGGGAAGGCGTTGACGTCGACGATCAGCGGTCCGCCCGCCACGTCCAGCACGTCCACGCCGTAGACGTCGAGCCCGAAGGTCCGGCCGACCGCCAGTGCCAGGTCGGCGTACCCGGCGGGCAGCCGCTCCACCCGGCGGTGCGGCAGCGGGCCGCCGTCCGCCAGCTCGGAGCGGCGCAGCTCGGCGAAGGGCTCGCCGTCGACCACCCAGAGCTTGTGGTCCCAGCCGTCGCCGGGTGCCAGGTCCTGGACCACCACCGGCTCCTGCGGCCACCGGGCGGCCAGCCGGGCGGCCTCGGCGCCGGTGGTGACCCGGGCGACCAGGTCGCCGCGGCGGCTGTGGCGGCTCTTGACCACCAGCGGCCCGCCGTGGGCCGGCCAGTCGGCGGCGAGGACGGCGAGGGTGGCGGTGCGGGTCGGCGCGAACGGCAGTCCGGCCCGCCCGGCCTGGTCGGCCATCGCCAGCCGGTCCTGGCAGAAGGCGGTGGCGGCCGAGGAGTTGAGGACGGGCACGCCGAGCTGTTCCAGGGCCGCCGCGAGGGCCAGTGCGGCGGGGGTGCGGGCCTTGAGCAGGTAGACGTCGGCCGGGTCGGCGGGGCGGTCCGCGTCGGGCGCCGTCACCTCCACCGTGTGGCCGGCCGCGTGCAGCAGGGCGGTGGTGGCGGTGAGCAGCGGGTGGTCGGGGGCCGGGGTGATCAGGCCGATCCTCACCGGCCGCCGCCGAGCGCGGCGGAGGAGGGCACCAGCCGGGCGCCGGGGACGGAGGGCCAGGCGGAGCCGCTGCGGGCCAGCCGGACCACCGCGCCGGCCACGGTGTCGACGGCGTCGGGCACCTGCCGGAAGCTCGGGAAGTCGTTGACGTCGACCACCACCGGTCCGTCGGGGCCGAGCAGCACATCGACGCCGTACAGGTCGAGGCCGAACACCTCGCCGACCTGCGCGGCCACCGCGGCGACCTCGGCGCTGAGCGCCACCGGCCGTTCCCGGTGCGGGTGGTGCGGGTGCAGCGGGGAGGTCCGTTCGGTGGCGAACAGCTCGCCGCCGGCGCAGTAGACCTTGAGGTCGAGGCCGGGGTTGGCGATGTACGGCTGCGCGATCAGCAGCCCCTCCCCCGCCAGGTCGGCGGCGAGTGCGGGCAGTTGGTCGGGGCGTTCGACCAGGTGGACGGCGCGCCCGGAGCTGCCGTCGGCGGGCTTGACCACCAGCGGGTAGTGCTGCTGCGGTACCAGCGCGAACTCGGCGGGGTCGGCCGCCGCCCAGGTCTGCGGCACGGGCAGGCCGTGGTGGGCGGCGATCACGGCGGCCTGGGCCTTGTCCCGGACCGGTCGGATCGCGCGGGCGTCGTTGACGGTGGTCAGGCCGAGCCCGGCGGCGGCCTCCAGCAGGCCGAGCCCGGGGCCGCCGGAGACCGTCTTGAGCACCCAGGCGTCGTGCTGTCCGGACCGCACCAGGGCGCCGAGGTCGAGCAGCGAGCCGCCCGGCCGCAGGACGTCGACCCGGTGGCCCCACTCGGTCAGCCGGCGCACCACGTCGAGCGGCATGCCGTCGTTCCGGTAGTGCTCCTCGACCAGGAAGCAGAACCTCATCCCGTACAACTCCTGTCCCCCCGCGATTCCGCGGCTCCGGTGTAGCGCCTCAGGATGCCACGGATCGGCCCGGCAAGATCGCCCGGTACGTCCCGGAACGGCCACAGCCGGGTCACAGCGCGGCGGCTCCGGCGCGCGCGGCGGCTCCGGCCGCGCCCCCGCGCCGCGGGCTCGGGAGCGGGGGTGCTGCGTGCACGAAGGCGGCGCGGCGGCCGCCGCGGCCGGTCACGGAACCGTCCGGAAACCGTCGGCGCAGGCCACAGCCCTGTCACGGGCCGCAACGCCGCGGTCCCCGGCCATTACCCTCTCTTGGGAAAGCCTTTCCCGCGGGGAGGGGACCCGGGTACCGAAGGAGGGGCGGTGCGCGAATCCGTCAGGCCCGCTCCGGCGCCCGGCCGCACCGGCGGCCGGCCCGGTCCGCGTGGGGCGCTGCGCCCGCGCGGGCTGCACGACCTGCGCGAGGGGCCGGTGCCGGTGGCCCTGCACTACCCGCCGGACGACCTGGTGGTGGTCTCCGGCCTGCCCGGCAGCGGCAAGAGCACCCTGCTGCGGCGCTGCGCGCGCGGCCCGGTGATCGACTCCCAGCACGTCCGCGAGCGGTACCGGGCGCGGCTGCCCCGGGCGGTGCCGTACGCGCTGTACCGGCCGCTGGTGCGGGTCAGCCACTACCTGCGGCTGCGCCGGGCGCTGCGCGCCGGCGGCCCGCTGCTGGTGCACGACTGCGGGACGCTGCCGTGGGTCCGCGGCTGGCTGGCCCGCAGCGCCGCCCGGCAGGGCCGCCGGCTGCACCTGGTGCTGCTGGACGCCAGCCCCGCCGAGGCGGCCGCCGGTCAGCGCGAGCGCGGCCGCGGGGTGTCGGCGTACGCCTTCGCCCGGCACCGCCACGCCACCGGCCGGCTGCGGGAGCGGCTGGCCGGGGCGGGCGGGCCGCCGGCCGGCTGCGCCTCAGCGGTGGTACTGGACCGGGCCGGGGCGCTGGACCTCCAGGACATCGACTTCGCGGGCTGAGCCCCGCTCAGCGGCCGTGCACCTCGAGGAAGGTGCGCACGGCCGACTCCAGCGCCCCCTCGATCCAGGCGGGCTTCAGGCTGGTGTGCTCGCCCGCGAAGTGCACCCGGCCCTCGGGGGTGCGGGCCGCGGGGTGCAGCTCGTGGAGCTGGCCGGGGGTGAACATGACCGCCTCGCCGAGCGCGTAGCGGGCCCGGGCCCAGGACTGGGTGACGCCGACGCCGGTGAACTCGCTGCGCACCTTGGGCCCGAACAGCCGCTCGAGGTCGTCGAGGGCGAAGGCGTAGCGCTCGCCGGGGGTCAGCGAGTCCCAGCGCATCGCATCGTCGGACCAGGTGTAGGAGGCCAGCACCACCCCGCCCGCCGAGCCCTCGGGGGCGTGCGAGGGGAAGTAGGTGAAGCGGCTGGCGCTGTCGGAGACGCAGCCTCCGCCGGTGAAGCCGGTCGGCCCCTCCTCCCAGAACCGGGTCCTGAACTCCAGCAGCACCTTGGTGGCCGAGTCGTAGTGCAGTTCGCCGACCGCCCGCCGCTTCGGGTACGACATCAGCGGCTCGACGGTGCAGAACCGCAGGGCGCTGAACGGGATGGTGACGATGGCGTAGTCGCCCTCGAACACCTCGGTCGGGGCGGTCGGCGCGCCGTCGCAGGACTCCTCGTCGCCGGTCTCGGCGCAGGTCTCGATCCGCACCCCGGTGTCGCTCTGCACCAGCCGGGTCATCCGGCGGCCCATCCGCAGGTCGTTGCGGAGCGGGGCGGCAAGCGCCTCGGTGAGGACGTCGGTGCCGCCCTCCAGCTCCCAGTAGCGGTTGTCGGGCCTGATCACGGCGTGGTCGATCAGGGTCGGGACGATCGAGTAGTGCAGCCGGGAGGTGAGGTTCTCCAGGGTGCCGGCGGCCTGGATCCGGTTCTGGTCCCAGCCGGCCTCCTCGACCAGGTAGCGGTGGGTGGAGTAGCCGTCGTAGCGGCGGAAGATCTCGGTCCAGGCGGCCAGCTTCTCCTGGACGGAGGCGTCGGCGGGCACGCTGACCTTCGCGAAGGCGCGGTCGACGGCGGCGGAGGCGGTGGTGTCCAGCTCGGTGCTGAACGAGCGGTTCACCGCGCCGGGGCTGCGGGCGTAGTCGGCCCGGGTGGAGTGCTCGCCGTTGACCGCGATCCTGGTCCGGAAGGTGGCGGCCGGCGCCTTGAAGCCGTCGTCGGCGGGGCCGTTGGTCCAGGTCTCGCCGGTGAACGAGCGGTGCACCACCGCGGGCGTGCGGCCGGCCGGCTGCTCGCCGGGGGTGATGTCGGCGTTGTAGAACAGCCGGCGCCGGAGCCCGAGCTTGTCGGCGAGGGCGAGCACCAGCGGGTGGAAGTCCGGCAGGCGCATCGCGCCGGCCTCGGCGTGCAGCTTCGGGTCGGTGAACATGCCGCGGAAGGTCTTCACCCGGCCGCCGACCCGGCTGCCGTTGGCTTCGATCACCACCACCTGGTGCCCGGCCTGCCTGAGCAGGGTCGCCGCGGTCAGGCCGGCGATGCCGGCGCCCACGACCAGGACCTTCTTCTGCGGTGCGCGGGCCGGCAGCCTGCCGTCGATCAGGATCTTCAGGTACTCGAGGGTCAGGTCGGTCTTCTCGTCGTCGCCGACCATCAGCATCTTGCGGGCGAGGTCGCGGGCGGTCGCCGGGTCCGCGCCGCCGGTGGCGGCGGCCGTGCGCGGCGCTTCGAGGGCGGTGCGGCCCGCGAAGCCGGCGGCGCCGGCCACTGCCGCCGCTGCGGCGGCGGAGCCGATGACCGCGCGGCGGCCGAGCCGGGGTCCGGTGCGGCCGGGCTCGGTTCCGTCGGGCGGCTGGGTGGTGGACTGTTCCATGGATACTCCGTCAGTCATGTGGTCCGGCAACACCCGGGCCAACTGGAGCAGTCCGTTCCGGGCACGCCCGGCCGGTGGTTTTCACCCTCCCGGTGGGTGATCCCGGCGCCTGTCACCCGACCGGGCGCGGCGGACAGGGTGAGCCGGCCGCGCGCCGCCCGGCGGGCCCGCCGCGGCTCGCTACTGTGTCGCCCATGCCCACCCCCCACCCCCTGCGCGGGCCGCGCGCGCGTCGGCTCGCCGACCGTCTGACCGCGCAGTACCGCATCCCGATCGAGCCGCAGTACGACCCGGGCAGCCGCCGGTGGACGCTGCGCTGGTACGACGGGCCGCCGCTGGCCGCGGTCCGGGCCGCCCTCGGCCGGCACGGGCCGGAGGCCGAGCAGCTGCTGGTCCGCCGTGACCTGACCACCCGGGCACTGGCCCTGGCCGCGATCCGGGAGACCAGGGCCGGCGCGATGCACCGCTGGGTCGGCAGCTGGGGCCAGCGCTACCACCTGGAGCAGGTGCTGGCCGACCGGCCGTTCCCGGACCGGGCGGACAGCCCGCGGGAGGCCGCGATGCTGGAGCGGCTGCTGCAGGCCGCCACCGCCGGGCACGGACGCTGGAGCCACCCGGACGAGAACAAGGCGTTCGAGCTGGTCGCCCGGGACGGCGTCGCCTGGCTGCTCCCGGACGACCGGCTGGCCGGCCCGCAGGACCGCGACGGACTGGCGCTCGGCCCGCTGGAGTACCTGACGGCCCGCTACGCCACCGGCGTGCACCGCACGGCCTGGGAGACCGCGCTGGCCACCATGCCGCTGCGGGCCGCGGTGACCGCCGCCCGCGACGACGGCGCGCCGACCCCGGACGCTGCCCGCGCCGCCCTCGCACTGCTGCCCGCGCTGCGCTCCGAGCTGACCGCCGACCTGGACCGCACCCAGGACCGGCTGAACCGCGCCGCGGCCCCGGCCTGACGCCCGGGGTGACACGCGGGGTGACGCCCGGGGTGAGGCCCGGCCACCGTGGTCCGGGCCGCCGTCACAGGCCCGCGTCCCGGGCCAGCAGGGCGGCCTGCACCCGGTTGTCGCAGCCGAGTTTGGCCAGGATCCGGCTGACGTAGGTCTTCACGGTGGCCTCGCTCATGTGCAGCCGGGCGCCGGCGTCCGCGTTGGACAGGCCCTCGCCGAGCAGGTCGACCACCTGGCGCTCGCGCTCGGTGAGGACCGCGAGCCGGCTGCGGGCCGCCTCGCCGCGGGCGCCGGCCGAGCCGGCCGCCAGGCTGTCGACGATGTGCCGGGTGGCGGCGGGCGACAGGAAGGCGTGGCCGGTGGCGGCGGCCCGGACGGCCTGGATCAGTTCGGCGGGGGCGGTGTCCTTGAGCAGGAACCCGGCGCCGCCGCCGCTGATCGCGCGCAGCACGTTGTCGCGTTCGCCGAAGGTGGTGAGGATCAGCGCCCGGGCGCCGGGCGCGGCCCTGGGCAGTTCGGCGAGCGCGCTCAGACCGTCGAGCACCGGCATCTGGATGTCCAGCAGCACCACGTCGACCGCGTGGGTCCGGGCGAGTTCGAGAGCCTGGCGGCCGTCGGCGGCCTCCGCCACCACCTC
Source organism: Kitasatospora sp. NPDC048540 (assembly GCF_040651175.1). Taxonomy (NCBI): domain Bacteria; kingdom Bacillati; phylum Actinomycetota; class Actinomycetes; order Kitasatosporales; family Streptomycetaceae; genus Kitasatospora; species Kitasatospora sp. NPDC048540. The sequence goes on along the minus strand of NZ_JBEZIR010000018.1, from coordinate 42,406 downwards.
GATGTCCTCGGCCGAGCCGAGGATGAGCCGGATGCCGGCCCGGATGAGCGGCTCGTCGTCGGCCACGAGGACCCTGATCACGGCGGTCTCCTGTGCTACCCGGGGTGCGGACCCCTACACCTTCGCACGGTAGTGCTGTTTGTCGATCAGCAGGCCGTCCCGGAAACAGAACCGGACCACGTCCTGGGTGTCGAGGTCGGTGTTGCCGTCGTCGGTGCCGAACCACCGGCAGTCGGCGTCCGGCGGCACCGGCGGGCCGCTGTCCCGGTAGCCGTTGGTGAGCCACTCGGCGCCGGGCGGCAGCATCCCGAGCACCTCGTCCTCGGGGGTCTGCGGCTGGATCGAGTCGTACAGCGCGACCGGGACGGTGGAGTCCTGCACCGAGTCCGCGAACTTGACGCCGGCCCAGCCGACCACGGCCACCGAGACCAGCAGCACCACGGCCGCGGTGACCGCGCAGCCCACCACCGGTCCGCGGCCCGTGGACGGCAGCGGCTCGGCCGGCGGCAGCCAGGGGTCGCCCTGGTCGGCGGGCGCCCGGCCGCCGCTGTCGTACGGCAGCAGCCCGGCCAGCCGGTAGCCGCCGTCGGGGGCGGCGCCCGCGTGGACGATCCCGCCGAGCAGGCGGGCCCGTTCGCGCAGGCCGGTCAGGCCCTGGCCGCCGCTGACGGCGCCCGAGGGGGCGGCGGCCGGCCCGTTGGCCACCTCGACGACCAGGGTGTCGGGCTCGTACCGCAGGGTCACCGTGATCGGCGCGCCCGGCGCGTGCTTGTGAGCGTTGGTCAGGCCCTCCTGGACGATCCGGTAGGCGCCGTGGCCGGTGGCGGCGGCCAGCGGGCGCGGCTCGCCGTCGCGGCGCAGTGTGACGGTGGCGCCGGCCGCGCGGGAGGCGTCGGTGAGCCGCTCGACCGTGTCGATGCCGCCGGCCTCGGGCAGTGAGTCGTCGCGCAGCAGGCCGACCACCTCGCGCAGTTCCCGCATGGCGCCGGTGGCGGCCTGCCGGAGCACCCCGACGGCCTCGCGCTGGCCTCCGGTGAGGGTGCGGTCCACCTCCAGGGCGCCGGTGTGCACGGCTATCAGGGCGAGTTGGTGGCCGAGGCTGTCGTGCATGTCCTGGGCGATCCGGTGGCGTTCGCGCAGCCGGGCCTGGTGGGCCACCATGTGGCGCTCGCGCAGCAGTTGCTGGTTGCGTTCCTGGAGCGCGCCGAGCAGGGTGCGGCGCTGCGCCAGGTAGCGGCTGATCACGGCGGGCAGGACGGCCAGCATCATGAAGCTGACCACCACGAGGGCCAGTTCGGCCAGCACCGGCAGCCCGGCGGGGTCCAGCCGGTACGACAGGCCGCCGAGGATCAGCAGTGCCGCGGTGAAGAACGCGGTCAGCGGCGCGGGGCGCAGGATCCGCCGTCCGGCCGACCAGCCGGCGAACACCAGGGCGGGCACGAAGCCGGCCGGTCCGGTGACCGCGGCCGACGCCAGGACCAGCACCGTCCCGGGCAGGCCCCGGCGCAGCAGGTAGAGCACGGCGGTGCCGAGCCCGACGGCGGCCATGTGCAGCGGCCGGGTGCCGTCCAGGTTCTCCAGCCCGCCGGCGAGCAGGGCGAGCGCGGCCGCGGCGACCCCTTCGCGGACCAGCAGCCGGCGGGTCCACGGGCCGGGCAGGGCGCGCGCCAGCAGGGCGCGCGGCGTCGGCGGGCCGGGGAGCGCGCGCAGGCGTGCCAGGGCCGGACGGGTGATCGATCTCGGGGTCACGGGGACCGAGGGTAGCGGGGCCGGTCCGGCGGGCGCTGCCGCGGTTGGTCGCGGTCGGCCCGCGACGAAAGTCGCTGCTGCCGGTCAGTCCCGGCGGGCGAGCAGCAGGGCGACGTCGTCGGCGCGGTGGGAGGCGTGGCGGGCGTCGCCGACCAGCCGGTCGGCGAGGGCTTCCAGGGTGAGGCCGCGGGTGTGGGCGAGCGCGGTGCGCAGCCGGTCGATGCCCTGCTCGATCGGGGCTCCGGGCTCCTCGACCAGGCCGTCGGTGTAGAGCGCGAGGACGGCGCCGGGCGGCAGCACGAACTCGGTGACCGGGAAGTGCACCGAGCGGTCGATGCCGAGCAGCGGGCCGCCCTCGAGTTCCAGGACCTCGGCCGGTCCGTCGGGGTGGCGCAGCAGCGGGGGCAGGTGCCCGGCGCGGACGCCCTGGGTGCGTCCGTCGGCGGGGTCGAGCCGCAGCAGGCAGCAGCTCGCGAGCAGGCCCGCGTCGAGGTCGAGGAGCAGCTGGTTGGTGCGGGTGAGTACCTCGTCGGGGGCACTGCCGCTGCTGACGAAGGCGCGGACGGCGCTGCGCAGCTGTCCCATGGTGGCGGCGGCGCCGACGTTGTGGCCCTCGACGTCGCCGATCACCAGGCACAGGCCCTCCGGGGTGGTCACGGCGTCGTACCAGTCGCCGCCGATCTCCATGCCCTGGGTGCCGGGCAGGTAGCGGGCGGCGGTGGTCAGGCCGGGCACGGTGGGCAGCCGGTGCGGCAGCAGGGCCTGCTGGAGGCCGCGGGCGAGGGCGAACTCGGCGTCGTAGAGGCGGGCCCGCTCCAGGGCCTGGGCGATCAGGCCGCCGAGCGCGGTGAGCACGGACCGCTCCTCGGCGGTGAACACCCGCTGGTGGTCGAAGCCGATGATGCAGCTGCCGACGGGGTGGCCGGAGGCGATCAGCGGGAGGAAGGCCCAGGCCTTCATCTCGTCCCTGGGGATGCCGGGGTAGGCGGCGACCAGTTCGTCCGGCGAGGAGAAGAAGATCGGGGCGCCGCTGCTGAACACCTCGGTGCCGGGCAGCCGGGAGCGGATCGGTATGCCTTCGAAGGAGTCCAGGAACCCGGTCGGGTAGCCGCTCTGGGCGACCAGGTGCATCCGGCCGCTGCGGGCCAGGTAGAGGGCGAGTTCCTGGCCGCCGAAGCCGGGCAGGATCTGGTCGATCACGGAGGCCGAGACCTCGCGCACGGTGACGGCCTCGGTGAGTGCGCTGGCCAGCTGGAGCAGGTGGTAGAAGGCGCCGGGCCGGGGCGGGGTGGCGGGCGGGGCCTCGGGCAGTTCGTCGAGGTGCTGGCCGCTGGGGGCGGCCGGGACGACCCGGCCGGTGACGCCGTACGCGTCGGGGTAGAGCGAGAACGCCAGCCAGTGGTCGGGCGGGCGGCGGGCGAGGAAGGCGGTGGGCTGCTGGGAGACCATGGCGGCGCGGTAGCGGTCCTCGTAGACCGGGTCGGTCAGCCACGGCAGCGCCTCCCAGGGGAGGCGGCCGATCAGCTGGACCCGGGGGGAGCCGAGGTGCATCTCGGCGCTGCGGTTGACGTAGGCGACCCGGCCGTCGGGGTGGAGGGCGAAGACCCCGTCGCGCAGCCGTTCGACGGCCGCGGCGGCGGCCGAGCCGGCCGTGCTGTCGAGCACGGTGACCACCAGGTGGGCGGAGCCTTCGGGGACCCGGCCGCGCAGCTCCAGGGTCCGGTAGCCGCCGCTGTGGTCGCGGACCTGGACCTGGCGGCTGAACGGTCCCGCGCCGCGGACGGCGGCCCGGGCGGCGGTGCGCAGCGGCCGGACGTCCTCCGGGGCGAGCCGGGCGACCAGGGTGGCCCAGCGGCCGTCGAACTCGGCCGGGCCGAGTCCGAGGATCCGGGTCAGTTCGCTGTCGGCGCGCAGCCGGCCGGTGGCCGGTTCCCAGTCCAGGCTGCCGATCAGGGTCGCGCTGTCGGTGGGCGCCGGCGGGCGCAGGACCTTCGGTTCGCGGCCGGCCGCCAGTTCGTCGCCGTGGGCGGCGAGGCCCGCGGCGAGGCGGTTGGCGGCGGTGCGCAGCGGGCGTCTGGTGCCGGGCGGGGGTCCGCCGGCCGAGCCGGGCCACAGCAGGGCGAGCGCGCCGAAGCTCTGGCCGTCCGCGGCGAGCGGCACCCAGGCGCTGGCGTAGGAGTAGGGCAGGCCGACGGCCAGCCGGGGGAACCTGCGCATGGTCTCGTCGGCGTCGCCGAGCAGGATGGTTCGGCCGGTGCGGTAGGCCTCGGCGGGGGGCAGCGGGGCGGCGACCGGGATCCGGCGCAGCACGTCCAGCAGGTGCAGCGGGACGCCGACCACGGTGTTGATCATCAGCGAGCGGCGGTCGGGTGAGCGGAGGTAGACCAGTCCGCCGTAGGCGGAGGTGCTCCGGACGGCGCGCAGCAGGGAGTCGGCGAGCAGCCGGTCGACGGCGTCCCGCCAGGGTGGCCGGGCGCCGGACACCCGGCTCGCTCCGGTCCGGTCGGTGGAAGGCGGCGGGCCGTGCTGGTCCGCCGGCACACCCTGTCGCATGTTCTTCTCTGTACGCCGCACGGACGGGGGGTGTCAAACCGGGGCAAGCTGGACAGGCCGGGGTGGACGGCGCGGCGGACGGGCCGCCCTCCACCCTCCGCGACCGCCACCGGGACCCGCCATCGCGCCCCGCTCCGTGCCGTCCGTCCCGTCCCGCGGCCTCGAGCCTCGGCCATCCGGGCCACACCGGAGCGGCGCCCGGTTCACCGGGGATTCACCCGGGGATCATCCGCCGGTATGACGGTCCGATCATCCGCTCGTCGCCGCACCCTGGTCGGCTGCGCCGCCCTGCTGCTCGCCTCCACCGCCTGCGCCGCGCTGCCCGACGGCGACGACCGCACCACCGCCGCCGCGCCCGAGCGCCGACACTCCGGCGACCCGCTGCCGCCGGCCGCCCGGCCCGTGGTCGTCCTCCCCGGCCGGGCGCTCCAGGAGGAGGACAGCGCCCAGGCCGCCGAGGCCCGCCAGGCGTCGGCCCGCGGCGAGGCGCTGGCCACCGCACAGCGCTGGGGACTGGCCGCGCTGCCACTGGCCGCCCCGCCGCCCCCGCCCACCAAGCCGGAGCTGACCGCCGGGCCGCACGTCAAGGTGCAGGACGGCGCACCGCCGGTGGTCTACCGGGTCCCCACCGACCGGCCCGTGGTCTTCCTGACCATCGACGACGGCGCCGAGAAGGACCCCGAACTGCTGCGGATGCTGGCCGACCTGCGGGTCCCGGTCAGCGTCTTCCTCTCCGACTACCTGGCCCGCGCGGACTACGGCTACTTCCGCCGGCTGCACGCCCAGGGGGTCACCATCAACAACCACACCATCGACCACCCCGACCTGCGCACCCTGGCGGCCGACCGGCAGCAGCAGGAGATCTGCGGGCAGCAGGACCGGCTGGAGGAGGAGATCGGCACCCGGCCCACCCTGTTCCGGCCGCCGTACGGCGAGTACACCGACGTCAGCCTGCGGACCGCGGCCGGCTGCGGGATCACCGCCGTCCCGCTGTGGAACGAGGAGGCATTCCCCGACCACATGGACTACCGCTACGACGACCGGCGGCTGCACGCCGGGGACATCATCCTGACCCACTTCCGCGGCCCCTCGCTGTGGAACGGCGACATGACCCAGATGCTCCGCCGGGTGATCGACACCGCCACCGCGCAGGGCTTCGCGCTGGCCCGCCTGGACGACTACCTGTAGCCGGTCGCGTCCAGCATCCGGAACCGACCGCCCCGCGGCCGCCCGACGTGATCGACTGGTGCCTCTTCCCCCGGAAGGAGGCACCCGTGCTGCCCTCTGTCGACGGACTGGTGTTCGCCCCGGTCGGCCCCGCCGAGCACGGCGAGGTCGACGGCTCGACCCGCTTCGCCTACCGCGAGCAGGACGGCGTGGTCTGGGCCTCGTACGCCGGCGGCGAGATCGTGCACGGCCGGCTGGTCGGCACCCGCGCCGGGGACACCCTGGAGTTCCGGTACGTGCAGCTCAACCGCGGTGGCGAGACCGCGGGCGGACACTGCGTCAGCCTGCTGAGCCGGCTGCCCGACGGCCGGCTGCGGCTGGACGAGACCTGGCGCTGGGAGTCCCGCGGGGGCAGCGGCACCAGCGCGGTCGAGGAGGTCCTGCCGGACCCCCGGCGGAGCGCCCCCGACGCGATGTTGACCGGCCGGTAACTCCTCCCTATGCTCGGCGCACGCCGGCCGCCGCCCGCCTCGGGCCGCCCGGCGGGACACCGTCGTCCCCCGGCCCGGCCGGCCTCTGGAAGGATCCCCGGATCAGCGCCCCGACCACCCCATGGACCGTCAGCCGCCGCCGCCTGCTGACCTATCTGGTGGCCGCCCCCGCGCTCGCCGTGGGCGCCCGCCTCGCCGACCCCGACCAGGCCGCCGCACTGCCCGGCGTCCCGGACGTGCTGGACCTCGGCGAGGCGCTGATCCTGGCCGGGCTGCCCACCGCGCACCTGCTGGTGCTGGAGGTCACCGAAGCCGGCCGGGTGGTGCTCGAACTCCCGCGCGCCGAGGTCGGCCAGGGCCTGACCACCGCGATCGCGATGCTGGTCGCCGACGAGCTCGACGCCCGGCTCGCCGACGTCGACGTCCCGCTCTCCAAGGCCCGCCCCGAGCTGCTGTTCAACCAGCTGACCGGCGCCTCCAACTCGGTGCGCTCGCTGTACGACCCGGTCCGCGCCGCCGCCGCGGCCGCCCGCGCCCGGCTGGTCACCGCCGCCGCCCGGCGCTGGGGCGTGCCCGCCGCCACCCTGCGCACCCAGGACGGCGCCGTCCTCGCACCGGACGGACGCAGCGCCTCGTACGGCTCGCTGACCGTCGCGGCGGCCGGGGTGGTGGTGCCGGAGGTGCCCACCACACCGAAGCCCGCCGAGCGGCGGACCCTGGTCGGCCGCCCGACCGGACGGATCGACGCCCGCGACCTGGTCACCGGAAAGGCCAGGTACGCCGGCGACCTCCAGGTGCCCGGCGCGGTGCCGACCGTGATCGCCCGGCCGCCGACCATCAACGGCACGGTCCGCTCCTACGACGCCGCCGCGGCCCTGGCGATGCCCGGGGTGCTGGCCGCGGTACAGGTGCCGAGCGGCATCGCGGTGCTCGCCGAGACCTTCGACCAGGCGCTGAAGGCCAAGGCCGCACTGACCGTCGACTGGCGGCCCGGACCGGTAGCCGCGCTGTCCGACCGGGACATCCGGGCCAAACTGAAGGCCGCCCAACCACCCTTCCTGGTACCGCCGTTGCTCACCCTGACGGTAGACGCCGAGTTCGACTTCGCGTTCGTCGGCCACGCGCCGATGGAGGTGCTCACGGCGGTCGCCGACGTCCGCCCCGACCGGGCCGAACTCTGGTGCGCCGTGCAGGCGCCGATCGTCGCCCAGCAGACCATCGCCGCCGAACTCGGCCTCCCGCAGGACGCCGTGACGGTCAACGTGGTCCGGGCCGGCGGCTCGTTCGGGCGCCGGCTGTTCTTCGACTGCGCACTGGAGGCCGCCCAGGTCTCCCGAGCCGCCGGACGGCCCGTCAAGCTGATGTGGACCCGCAACGACGACACCCGGCACGGCCGGATGCGCCCCGCCAGCCACCACCGAATCCGCGCCACCCACGCCCTCGGCCAGGTCCTCACCTACGAGCACCGGGTCGCCACCGTGCAGACCGACTTCCGGCACGGCCTCGGCGAGGCGCTCACCGCGGCCGGCTTCGGGGTGCAACTCGGCGGACTCAGCCTGTCCCAGGCGTTCTTCCTGCTCACCGAGAAGCTCCCCTACGACCTGGGGGTGTCCACCCAACTGCTGGCCGAGGTGCCGCTCGAGATGCACACCGGCAGCTGGCGCTCGGTCTACTCCGGGCTGGTCCGGGTCGCCGACGAGATCATGGTCGACGAGCTGGCCCGCACCCTCGGCCAGGACCCGGTCGCCTTCCGGCGCGCCCGGCTGGGCAGCGCCCGCGGGCGGGCCGTCCTCGACCGCGCCGCCGAGGCCGGGCAGTGGGGCCGCGCGATGGCCCCCGGACACGCCCAGGGCCTCGCCTTCCACGACGAACACGGCTCCGCCGCCGCCTGCCTGGTCGAGCTCGACGCGACCGACCGGGCCAACCCGCGGGTCACCAAGGCCGTGATGGTCGCCGACGTCGGACTGCCCGTCAACCCGCGCGGCCTGGAGGCCCAGCTGATGGGCGCCGTGATGGACGGCATCTCGGTGACCCTGCAGGCCGGACTGCACATCGACGCCGGCGCCGTCCGCGAGGGCAGCTTCGCCGACTTCCACTACGCCCGGCAGCGGCACAGCCCCACCGACCTGCAGATCCACCTGATGCCGCCGAACGGCGAACCGGGCGGCGCCGGCGAACTCGGCGTGCCCGCGGCGGCCGCCGCCGTCGCCAACGCCTGGGCCCGGGCCACCGGGACCTCGCCGCGCAGCTTCCCGATCAACTTCTGAGGGGTCCCCGCCCGTGCCCAGCCACACCTTCGTCCTGAACGGCGCACCCGTCACCGTCGAGGCACCCGCCGACATGCCCCTGCTCTGGGTGCTGCGCGACAAGCTCGGCGTCACCGGGCCGAAGTACGGCTGCGGGGTCGGCGTCTGCCGCGCCTGCACCAGCCACCTGGACGGCGCCGAGATCCAGCCGTGCGTGGTCCCGGTCGCCGACTGCGCGGGCCGCGAGGTCACCACCATCGAGGGCCTGGCGGACGACGACACCCTGCACCCCGTACAACAGGCCTGGCTGGACTGCGACGTCGCGCAGTGCGGCTTCTGCCAGCCCGGCCAGATCATGACCGCCGTCGCACTGCTGCGCCGCACCGCCCACCCCACCGACGCGGACATCGACCGGATCGAGAACGTCTGCCGCTGCGGCACCTACGTCCGGATCCGCGAAGCCATCAAGAAAGCCGCCGCCAACGGTGCCTGACCGGCCGTCAGGCGATCTTGTGCGAGCACCGGCGATGATCTACAAACGACCCCGTCCGCGGCACGGCGCCGCGGACGGAACGGGGACCCCAGCAGATTCGCCACCATCGGCACCGCACTGCTCGGCGACGACCCGGCCGCCGGCAGCGCCTTCGACACCGAGCACTTCGGCTTCACCCCGCTGGTGGACCTCGGCTGGTACATCGGCCTGCACCACCCCGAGCACCCGCGCTACGTCATCGACCCGGTGCAGCGCGGCAACCAGGCGATGCCGGCCTCGTTCCGCGGCCTGCCGACCGGCGGCCTGTGCCTGGCCTTCCTGGTCGAGGAGGCCGCGCAGCGTGACGAGCCGTGGGGGCAGCGCCGGTTCAACGTCCTCGGCCCCGAGGGCGTCCTGATCGAGGTGGTGCAGCCCATCGCCCCCGACCCCGAGTGGCCCGGCCGGCAGACGGCCGGCACCCCGGCCTGAGCCCTGTGGCCTGAGCACTGTGGCCTGAGCACGCCGGTCCGAGCGCGCCGGCCCGAGCGCCGCGGATAGGATCCACCGCGACGTCCCCGACCGCAGGAGGGCTGGCGCCATGGCCGCGACCGCTCCGCTGTACCTCGTCCTTCCCGGCTACCAGGGCTCCGGACCCGGGCACTGGCAGACCCGGTGGGAACGGGAGCGGCCGGACCGCTTCCACCGGGTCGAGCAGGCCGACTGGGACCACCCGCTGGTCGGCGACTGGGTGGCCGCCCTGGACGCAGCGGTCACCGCCGCCGGACGCCCGGTGGTGCTGGTCGCCCACAGCCTCGGCTGCGTCACGGTGGCGCACTGGGCGGGCGGCGCGCCCGCATCGGCGGCCTCGGTGACGGGCGCCCTGCTGGTCGCACCCGCCGACATCGACACCGCCGAGGTACCGGAGCTGGTCAACTTCCGCCCCGTCCCGCAGCGTCCGCTGCCCTTCCCGAGCACGGTCGTCTCCGGCAGCGACGACCCCTGGTGCACACCGGACCGGGCCCGCGCGTTCGCCGCCGCCTGGGGCGCACACTTCGTCGACCTCGGCCCGTACGGGCACATCAACGCCGACTCCGGGCTCGGGTCCTGGCCCGCGGGGCGCGCCCTGCTGGCCGACCTCGGGGAGCCGGGCCGGGCGGTTCAGGCGTAGTAGGAGGCGACGCCCGGCTGGCCGGTGAAGTTGGGCCCGGCCGCCGGGTCCGCCCCCAGGTACTCGAACGCGAAGCGGAGCTCCCGGTGGCCGTCCAGCGTCAGCAGGTGACGGCGCGGGCGGTACGCGAAGCCGGCGGCCCGCAGCGCGGCCAGGACCGGACGGGCGGCGCTGCCGCCGTCGGCCCGGCGCACCGAGGCCGGGTCGAACTGGGCGGCGAACAGGCCGTCGGGGTTCAGCCAGCCGGCCGCCCGGGCGAGCAGCCCGAGCTTGTCGCCGAGGTAGTGCAGGCCGTGCACACAGGTGATCAGGTCGTAGCGGCGGGCCGGCGTCCAGTCGGCGAGGCTCGCGGTGACCAGGTCGACGGCGGGCGAGACCGGGACCTGCCCGAGCGGGCCGACCAGGTCCACCCCGGTCAGCACGGCGTCCTCGGGCAGCCGGCCGGCCGCCGCGAACAGCGCCCGCGCCTCACCGCTGCACAGGTCCAGCCAGCTCACCGGGCCGGACCTGGCGAGCAGCCAGGCGGCCGGGTCGAAGCCAAGTTCGCGGGCGTAGCTGTTGACGCCGGTGAGGGTCCGCTCCCGGTTCATGGTCCGGTTGGCGACCACCGGGGAGCGTTCGAGGTCGGCGTCGGGGTGCAGGATGGCCATGGCGATCACGATAGGACTTGCCCGGACCGCCCATGCCCACCGGGTCGGAGGCCTTTGGCGAGCGGCCGCACGACCGCACGACCGGACGACCGGACGACCGCACGACCGGCGGGCCGGGTCAGCCGGACCAGGCGAGGCGGACCGCGAGGAAGGCCACCAGGCCGTAGCCCAGCGCGTAGGTGGCCTGCCGGGCCCGCCCGCCCAGGCGGGCCACGCCGAACGCCCCCGCCGCCGCGACCAGCTGCTGCCACAGCAGCGAGGCGGCGAACACCCCCGCGACGAAGACCGCGCCCGTCGCGCCGCCCCTCAGGCTGCTCCCCCGGGCGGCCGTGAGCGCGGTGAAGTACAACGCGGTGGCCGGGTTGACCACGGTGAGCAGCCCGAACCGCAGGAAGCTGCGCGCCGCCGAACCGTCCCCCGTGGCCGGCCCGGCCCCGTCGGCGGTGGCCGCGCCCGCGCCGCGCAGCGACAGCAGCCCGCGGACCGCGATCACCGCGAGCAGGGCGGCCGACACCAGCCGCACCCAGCCTCCGGCACCCGCGAGCAGCCGGGCCACCTGCGGTCCGAGCAGCACCGCGACCGCCGCGTAGAGCGCGTCCACCAGCGCCACCGCGAGCGCGCCGCCCGCCGCCGGCCGCCAGCCCCGGCCGCCCTCCTGGAGCAGCAGCACGCCGATCGCACCGACCGGTACCGCCACGCCCAGACCGGCCACCGCGCCGTCGGCGGCCGTCGTCATCAAGGATCCGAACATCGCGCCAGGGTGACGCACACCCCGGGCCCGGTGCACCTGCTTTTCCCGCGGACCTGCCCCGCCGGGCGGCCGGTCGGCTAGGGTCCCTCTCCAGGCCGCGTCCGGCGGCACGGACCGGTTCCGAAAGATTCGGAGCGATTTCTGTTATCGGCGGGCGGCCGCCGGATCTCCCAATACGTGAGGGAAACACCGGGAAGGCTGGCACAGAGGTGAACCGAGCAGTGGAGACCGACCGCAACCTGGACGGCGGCCGCACGGCGGCGCTGGTCGGCCGGGCGAGGAGCGGCGACCGGCAGGCGACCGCCGAGCTGCTCGCCGCGCACCTCCCGCTGGTCTACAACATCGTCGGGCGGGCGCTGGCCGGGCACCCCGACACCGACGACGTGGTGCAGGAGACCATGCTGCGGGCCGTGGACGGCCTGCCCGGTCTGCGGGACCCGGCCGGGTTCCGCTCCTGGCTGGTGGCCATCGCCATGAACCAGATCCGCCGCCGCTACCGCGACGCCGTCCCGGCGGGGGCGGACGGTCTGTACGAGGCGTACGAGGTGCCGGATCCGGCCGCCGACTTCGTCGGGCTGACCATCGTCCGGCTGGGCCTGTCCGAGCAGCGCCGCGAGGTCGCCGAGGCCACCCGCTGGCTGGACGAGCAGGAGCGGGAGCTGCTGGCGCTGTGGTGGCTGGAGGCCGCGGGCGAGCTGACCCGCGCCGAACTGGCCGCCGCCGCGGAGCTCTCCCCCCAGCACGCCGCCGTGCGGGTGCAGCGGGTGAAGGAGCAGTTGGAGACCGCCCGGGTGGTGGTCCGCGCGCTCGCCGCGCCGCAGCCGTGCTGGCAGCTGGCCGAGCTGACGATGCACTGGGACGGCATACCGAGCGCGCTGTGGCGCAAGCGGTTCGCCCGGCACGCCCGCGAGTGCGGGTACTGCTCGCAGGCCCGGCACGGACTGGTCCCGGCCGAGGGGCTGCTGGCCGGTCTCGCCATGGTGCCGCTGCCGGCCGGGTACGCCGACCAGCTCGGGCTCGGGCCGCTGATCGACCTCGGGCACGGGGCCGGCCACGGCCCGTACGACGGCGGCCACGGGTCCGGCGGGTCCGGTTCGGCCGGCGGGCGGGGTGCCCACCGGCGGGCCGGGAGCCGGCGCCGGGCCAGGCCGAGGAGCGGCGCGCCGATGAAGGTGCTCGGCGCGGCCGTACTGACGGCGGCGGTCGCCGGACTGACCGCGAGTGTGATGCCGGGCTCGTCGCCGAACACCGACGCCGCCCAGGAGCCCACGGCCGCGACCCGGCTCGACACGGCGGGCGAGGCCACCCCGAGCCAGGAGCCGTCGGGGAGCCAGCCGGCCTCGCCGTCCGCGTCGGCGCCGACCAGCACCTCCCCGAGCCCCTCTGCCGCGCCGAGCAGCGCCGCGCCGTCGCCCGCGCCGGTGAAGACCACCCCCGCGCCGAAGCCGAGCGCGACAGCCGCGGTGCCGCCCGCCTCCCCGCCGAGCGCGGACACCGTCCAGCAGGTGATCGACCTGGTGAACGCGGAGCGCGCGAAGGCGGGCTGCGGTCCCGTCAAGGCCAGCACCAAGCTGCAGGAGGCGGCCCAGAAGCACTCTGACGACATGGCCGCCCGCGGGTTCTTCGACCACACCAACCCGGACGGCGCGGGGCCGCAGCAGCGGATCGACGCGACCGGGTACAAGTGGAACACCTGGGGCGAGAACATCGCCCGCGGCCAGCGCGACGCCGCGGCCGTGATGGACGCCTGGATGCACAGCGAGGGGCACCGGGCCAACATCCTCAACTGCGCGTTCACCGAGCTCGGCGTCGGGGTGCACACCGGCACCGGCGGGCCCTGGTGGACCCAGGACTTCGGCAAGCCCGCCTGACCGGCGGTGCCCTCCGCCCCGGTGGCGGCCCGGCCGTGGGGCCGGTCCGCCACCGGGAGCCGGGCGCTCAGGCCGCCCGGGCGACCAGCGTCATCGGCAGGTGGTCCGGGTGCGGCATCGCCGCCATCGCCTCGCCCGTGACGTGGCCTGGCACCGGCCGCAGCCGCCAGCGGCTCAGCACGGTGGCCAGGGTGATGGTCATCTCCGCCTTCGCGAAGGCGTCGCCGATGCACTGCCGGGAACCGGCGCCGAACGGGATGAACGCTTCCCGCGGCAGGCCGGCCCGTCGCTCCGGCAGCCAGCGGTCCGGGTCGAAGCGGTCCGGGTCGGCGTAGACGGCCGGATCCCGGTGCACCGCGTACAGGCTGAACGCGACCTCGGTGCCCGCGGGAACGGTCGCCCCGCCGAGCCGCACCGGCGCGAGCGCCCGCCGCATCAGCAGGGTGACCCCGTGCAGCCGGACCGCCTCGTCCAGCACCTGGCGGGTGTAGGTGAGCTTGGCGACGTCCTCGAAGGTGACCGGCCGGTCGCCGACCACGGTGTCGATCTCCTCCAGCAGCCGGGCCTCGGCCTCGGGGTGTTGGGCGAGCTCGTGGAACGTCCAGGCCAGGGTGGAGCCGACGGTCTCGGTGCCGGCGAACAGGATGGTGACCAGTTCGTCGCGGACCTCGACGTCGTTCAGTGCGGCACCGGTGTCGGCGTCCCGGGCGGCCAGCAGGGTCGACAGCAGGTCGGCCCGGCTCTCGTGGTCGCCGCCGGACCTGCGGGTGGCCGCGATCACCTCGTCGATGACCGAGCGCAGCCGGGCCGCGGCGGCGTCGAAGCGGCGGTTCGGCGCGATCGGCAGGCGGTCCAGGAACTGCGGGGAGACGGCCCGCAGCAGCATGTTCTTCAGGATGACCGGCACGTCGCGGCGGACCGCCTCGATGGCGGGCCGGCCGATGTCGGCGGAGAACATGGTCGCCGCCAGGGTGGCCACCGAGAACTCGCCCATCACCTGCTCGACCGCGATCCGCCGGTCCGGTTCCCAGCCCGCCACCAGTTCCTGCGCCTGACGGCTGATGGTCTCGCAGTAGCCGGCGATCCTCCGGTGGTGGAACGAAGGCTGCATCAGCCGCCGGTGCGGCAGGTGGACCTTGTTGGTCGCCGTCGCCAGGCCGTCGCCGACCATCGGGCGCATCCGGTCGAACAGCCGGCCCTTCTCGAAGCTGGTGCCGTGTGTGACCATCACGGCGTGCGCCAGTCGGGCGCTGGTGACGAAGACGACGGGCAGGGTGCCCAGGTCGACCCGGACCACCTCGCCCTCGCCGGTCAGTGACTTCACGAACCCCAGCGGGTCGCGCCACAGCGGCCAGACATGGCCGAGCAGCGGAAGCCCTCCGGGCGCGCGCGGGATCGACTGCAGTTCGGCTGCCACCCCGGCACTCCTTTCCGGATGATGTCTGTGGGGGATGTCCCGGGGCGCCGGCGGCGTCCCGGGCGGCGCCGGGTCAGGCGGTACGGCGGGCCGCGGTGGGGCGCAGCTCGTAGACCGGGGAACGGCGGGCCGGGGCGGCCGCCGGCAGGGCGTCCTCGCGGGGCAGCAGGTCCCACCACCAGGCGACGGCGGGGATGTCCAGCGGCTCCGGGCTGCTGTCGGTGGGGGTGTCGCGGAAGACCGCCGGCAGGTCGGCCGGGTCGTCGGGGGTGGTGTACCGGCGGGAGCTGATGCCCCAGTCCTGGGCGCCGCGGATGAACGCCTCCAGGCTGGCGAGGTAGCGGCGCAGCTGCGGGCTGCCGGTGCGGCGCAGGTCCGCGCAGAGGCGGACGAACAGGCACAGCACCCGGTCCCGTTGGGCGATGGCGCGCTCGACGGCCTCCTCGGTGGAGATGCCGTGGGCGTGCTCCAGCACCCGGATGGCGTTCAGGTAGTAGCCGCCGGTGCGGCTCTCCTTGTGGTGCGAGAACAGGTCGTTGTCCCAGCAGATGACGAAGTACGCCATCTCGGCGGCGGCCCGGACGCTGGTGCGGTCGCGTTCGTGGGGCTGGAGCTCGTAGCCGTGGCCCATCTCCAGCAGCGGCAGGACCACCGAGGTGGCGCCGTCGTAGATCCGCATCAGGGTGTAGTCGTTGAGGTCGGGGACGGTGCCCTGGCTGCGGTGCTCGGCCTCCCAGACCACCGAGAGGAAGTACTCGCGCAGTGCGTCCACCCAGCGGGCCACCTGTCCGGCGGTGCCGTGCTCGGATATTCGGGCCCGCAGGTCCCGCAGGCCGCAGGCGAGCGCGTCGTCCAGCAGCATGGGCGCTTCGGGGTTCTGAGCCACTCTCAGGAGTCTGGACAGTGCGCCGAGGAGTTCGCCCGGTCGTCTGCTGAGGTCGCCCTCCTCGCAGTAGCCGTCGTCGACGCCGAACAGCCAGATCACGAAGTCGGCGAGGATCTCGACGACCTCCTCCCGCCCTTCGGGAAGAATCCGTGCGGCGAATGTGCCAATATTGTGGTCCACCAGATGGCTGCGCAGTTCGGGCGAACCTATCGCGAACTTGCCTGCCCAGCCTGCGGTGTGCCGGTCGACGGCCTCGTGTCGGGGGTGGATGGCTGCTCGGTAGGGGGAGTAGATCGGCGGTACCGCCGTCAGCCCGCGCGCCATCGAAATCTCGGTCAACTTATGGCTCTCCCAGTCCGCTCGGGTGCCGGGCACGCCCCCGTACGGCCGGCCGAAATGGATCACGTAAGAACACCGGCACATGGCATCCCGCGTCAAGGGCTGCGACCCGCCAATTGACCAGAACCTGCCAATGGACTGGCTGGATCACGACCCCCGCACCCGCTGCTACCAGCAGGTACGGGGGCCGGTCCGGTCAGCGGCCCCGCAGCCTGGCGGTGAGCACGCTCCACCAGTGCCGACGCGGCTCCTGAGGGGCCGTCGCCCGATCGTCCGTCATGGGCTGTGCCTCGAAGGACGCCTCGAACTGCCCCTCGAGCCGTCCCTCGGGCTGCCGCCGGCCCGTCGGTGCGCCCGGCGCCGGGACGGTGGCCGGCTCCACGAGGGGTGCCGCCGTGGCAGCCTTCGGCCGGCGGGCGGTGAACTCGACCGGCAGTTCGGCCAGGTGGCGCGACAACCAGGCCGAGTTCCAGCGCAGTTCGTCCTCGGACACGGCCAGCCGCAGGTCCGGCAGCCGGGCCAGCAGGGTGTCGATCCCGGCCTCGGCGATGGCCCGGCCGACGTCCTGGCCCGGGCACTCGTGCGGACCGCTGCTGAACGCCAGGTGCGAGCGGTTCCCGTACAGCGGTTCGTCGAGATCCGGCCGGATCTGCGGGTCGACATTGCCCGCCGCCAGGCCCAGCAGCAGCATGTCGCCGGCCCGGATCCGGCGGCCGCCGAGCTCGGTGTCGCCGGTGGCCCAGCGGCCGGGGACGGCCGACAGCGGCGGCGAGTCCCACAGCACCTGGTCCAGCGCGTCCGGCAGGGTCATGTGACCGCCCGACAGATTGGCTCGGAAACGACGGTCGGTGAGCACCATCCGCAGGGTGTCCGCGATCAGGTTGACCGTGGTCTCGTTCGCGGCCACCAGGATCAGCCGCAGGTGCTCCATTACCTCCTCGTCGTCCAGCCCGGCCTCGTGGTGCAGCAGCCAGGACGGCAGGTCGGCGCCGGGCGCGGTGTGCTTGCGCTGGACCAGCTGACGCAGCGTCGCCACCACGTACTCGTTGCTGGCGACCGCGGTCTCGGTGCCCTTCATGAGGTCCCGGGCCGCCTCCACCAGGCGCGGACCGTACTCCTCGGGCATCCCCAGCAGCTGGGTCATCACCAGCATCGGCAGGTGCTCGGCGAACTGGCTGACCAGGTCCGCCGTCCCCGCCGCCGCGAAGCCGTCGATCAACTGGCCGGCGAAGCGGGTGACATGGCGGCGGACCCCGCGCCGGTCGAACATCTCCAGGCTGTCGGTGACCGCGCCGCGCAGCCGCTTGTGCTCGGCACCGTCCGCGAACACGCACAGCGGCTGCCAGCCGACCATCGGCAGCAGCGGGGAGTCCGGCGCCACCTGGTTGTGCTGGAACGCCGTCCAGCGGCGGGAGTCCCGGGAGAACCGGGACGGGGTGCGGGCCACGTCCAGGTTCTCCCGGTGCCCCAGCACCAGCCACGCGGGCAGGTCGCCGTGGAGCAGGACGGGCGCCACCGGGCCGTGCTCGGCCCGCAGCTTCTCGTACAGGCCGGACGGGTCGGCCTCGGCCTCGGGGCCGTACAGCCTGCGTATGCCGTCGGGGCCGAGGCCGTGCGCCGGGCACCCGGGGGGCGGGGTGAGGGCGTGGTCGGCAGGGACTGGGGAGGTCACGGTCTCTCCGGATTGGTGAGCGAGTAGAGGTAGCGCATAAGTGACATCAGGACATCGCGTCCGGACTCACGTCTGCGGGCGTCGCACCCGACTATCGGCACCTCGGCCGGCAGGTCCAGTGCGGCGCGGAGCTCCTCGACGGGGTAGGAGGGCGACTCCGAGAAGGTGTTGACGGCCACCACGAACGGCACGCCGCGCTCCTCCAGCCGCCCGATCACGTCGAAGCTGACCTCGAGGCGACGGGTGTCGACCAGCACGACGGCGCCGAGCGCGCCCTCGAACAGGCCGTTCCACAGGAACCAGAACCGCTGCTGGCCAGGGGTACCGAAGAGGTACAGCACCAGCTCGTCGTTGATGCTGATCCGGCCGAAGTCCATCGCGACCGTGGTCGCGGTCTTCCGCTCGACACCCGCGTTGTCGTCGACGTCGGCACCGGCCTGCGTCATCGTCTCCTCGGTGGTCAGCGGACGGATCTCGCTGACGGCACCGACCAGGGTCGTCTTGCCGACCCCGAACCCGCCCACGATGACCACCTTGACGGCGGTGGCGGCCGAGGCGGGGAGTATGTCCTCGCTCCGCGGCCCCGCGAACGGGCCCGGGGCGACGACCGTGTCAGAGCTTTTGAAGTCCATGCATCACCGCCTCAATCAGGGCACGGTCGGGAAGAAGGGCCTTGGGAACGGGGGCGCGTGCCTCCACCCGCTTGTCCGCCAGCAGGTCGGCGATCAGCACGGTGGTCGCGCTCATCGGCAGCCTCAGGTACGCGGAGACCTCCGCGACGGACAGCGGGTAGTGGCACATCCGCAGGATCGCCGCGTGCTCGGGCTGCATCGACGGATGCGGCTCGGCACGCGCGACGATCAGGGTGACCAGGTCGAGCGCCGCCCGCTGGGATAAGCCTCCGCGGCCCCTGGTGATGACGTACAGCCGCTCGGGGTCACCCTCGTCCCACTCCTGGTCCGGGTCACTCATGCGTCCTGCTCGCCGTTGCGCGGCGGGGTGCTCAGATGGCCGCCGATCCGGGCCACCAGGTCGCGCATCCGCTGGCCCATCAGGCCCGCGTCGACCCCCTCGTCGGCCAGCACCGCGAGGTAGGCCCGGGCGCCCGCCGCCATCAGGTAGAAGAAGCCGCCGCCCATCTCGATCACCACCAGCCGCATCCGGCCGTCCCCGTGCGGGAACTCGGTGGCGACCGCGCCCGCCAGGCTCTGCAGACCGGCGCAGGCCGCCGCCAGGCGGTCGGCGGTGTCGGTGTCGGTCCCGTACTGCGCCATCCGCAGGCCGTCCGAGGAGAGCACCACCACGTGCCGCGTCTGCGGGACGCTGTCCGCCAGATCCTTGAGCATCCAGTCCATGTTGGCCCGCTGCTGAATCACTGCTCACCCTTACCTGACGACTGGTCACTTTCTCGGCCCACCGGCACGGTGTCCGACCCCGGGCCGTTCACCCCGCTCTGGAAGGCGGCCAACCACATACCGGGCTGCGTCGCACCGGCATCCGGCTCGGCGGCCCGCGGGGCGACGACGGCCACCGGGGCGGGGCCGGCCACGACGGCACCGGGGGCGCTGCGACGGCGGCGCTGCGGCAGCCCGTTGGCGGTCCGCTCGCTCACCTCGAACGTCTCCTCCTCGCCCGACAGTGCGGGAACGGCGGCGTGGCGGGGACCGGCCACCCTGGCAGGTGCCGGGGCGGCGGCCGCCACGGCCGGACGGGGGCCGGAGGCGGCACCGATACCGTGCGCCCGCCCGGTCGCCGGCGCGGTGGTGATCAGCTCCTGCGGCACGATCAGCACCGCCCGCACACCGCCGTAGGCCGACGGCCGCAGCGAGACCTGGAAGCCGTACGCCTGCGCGAGCCGGCCGACCACCGCGAGACCCAGCCGGGGCGTCTCACCGAGGTCGTTCAGGTCGATGCCGGCCTGCGCCTCCTTGAGCATCCGCTCGGCGCGGGCCCGGCCCTCCTCGCTCAGGCTCAGGCCGCCGTCCTCGATCTCGACGGCGATGCCGGTCTGCACCTCGACCGCGGTCAGGTGCACCCGGGTCTGCGGCGGCGAGTAGCGGGTCGCGTTGTCGAGCAGCTCGGCCAGCGCGTGGATCAGCGGCTCGACGGCCGGGCCCACCACGGCGACCTCGGAGACCGGGTGCAGGTCGACCCGCTGGTAGTCCAGGATCCGCGAGACGGCGCCGCGCAGCACGCTGTAGAGCGGCACCGGACGGCTCCACTGGCGGCCCGGACGGGCGCCGCCGAGCACCGCGATGGAGTCCGCCAGGCGGCCCACCAGCGCGTTGCCGTGGTCGAGTTGGAGCAGGTCCTCGAAGACCGCCGGGTCGTTGCCGTGCCGGTCCTCCATCTCGCGCAGGTCCTGTGCCTGACGGTGCACGATGGCCTGCACCCGGCGGGCGATGTTCACGAACGCCCGCTGGGCGGACTCGCGCAGGCCCTCCTCGGCGTCGACCGCCTCGAGCACCGAGCGCAGCACCGCCTGCCGGGCTGCCTGGAACTCCGGAGTGACCGAGCCGTCGTACAGCTCGGCGCCCCTGAGCACGTCCTCGACGAACTCGCCCTGCTGCAGCCGCGCCACCGCCTGCGGTAGCAGCGAGGCGGCCAACTGGGCGGTCTGCGCCTCCTGCTGGGCCAGCCGCTGACGCAGCTCGGTCTCCTGCCGCCGGCCGGTGTCGCGCAGCGCGGCCAGTGCGCGGCCGCGCCGGGCCGCCTCGGCCGCCACCAGGGCCACCGCCAGGGTGGCCACCGCGCCGCACAGGGCGACGGCGGTCCGTGCCGCGGGGTCGACCACCGACGTCGCGACGGCCGCGGCCGCCACCACTACCGCCGTGGGAAGGAGCCAACCGAGAACCGGAGCTGGGCGCCGGTCTCCGGGTGACGATCCAGCACGAAGCATCAGCGTCCTCAAACGATCGAAAGGTTATGGAACGACGAGCGAAACGGGCCGTCAGCAGCTCGGCCGACGGAGGTGTCGCCCGACCCGGGTCCCGGGTGCGACCGTGCCGACCGGGTGCCATTGGTGCAGCACGCTGGGCCGGGAGCAGCATAGCCGGTTCTTCGGATCATCCTGACACTGCCTCAACAAGGCCTGGAATTATCCGTCTTGTCGTGCCGAGGACTCACCTGCGGAGATGCGGCGGGTCGTGGACAGAGCATCGCCTGTCATGGACCCGTCGAGCGCCGCAAACCATTATGTCCTACCGGCGTTCCACCATGCCCTCCTTTCAGCTTTCGCGGGGAACCTTCACACGGCCTTGGCACGGCATTAGCGGGACCTTTCCGCCCGGCACCCGGCGGTGGGGCCGATGATGACGGCCGATCAGAGGACGGCCAGGACTCGGTCAGCCCACGGAGCATCCGCGCGGCAGAACGCCACCGGGGCGGTCACCGTCCGTCCGGGCCTTCACTCTGGCCGCCCGGGCCCGGCCGTTCCGGACCGATCCGGACCGATCACCGGCCGACCGACCCGGGCCCTGCCCGGGATGCGCGAGGGGCGGGTTGTGCGCGGCGACCGGCGGATGCTGGCGGCCGCACGCCCCCGACGGTTCGGCCCCGCTCGGCGGACGGCCACCTCCTCCCCTTGGCCCGCGCCCCCTTCGTACGGACGGTCGCGTGGCGTACCGGCATCCGCATCCGCTCGTCGCCCTGCACGCCCGCGTCCGCGTCCGCGTCCGCCCGGCCGGGACTCGCTCGGCGCGTCCGGCCCGGCCCCTCCTCCGGGGGCCGCTTGCCGGTGAGCCACGCGTGGCTGCCGGCCGCCTCACCGGATGCCCGGCCTTCGGGCCGCGGACCGATGGAGGCCGGGCCCCGAAGTCTCCCTCCGCCATGGCGGGATGACGCCTGGTCGGGACCGCTCGGTGCGGCCGGTGAGGCCTGCGGTGCGGTCTGCGGTGACAGGAACCCCCTCCCGACGGCGTGGGCACGGCCCGGATCTTCCAGCTTCCTCATCGATCGTCCTCCGTCCTCTCCCGGTTCGGGAGCACCGGATCGTCTGCGTACCGTCGCAATCCCTACCGTCGTTTCCGGGGTCTCACACACCGGTTCGGTCCCAGGTGAAGCCCCGTCTCCGCCATGCGCCGGGGGCGCACACCTGACGTGCGCCCCTTGGTCGAGGAGCCCCGCACCACTCGATTCGGTGGCTCGTACGTCCGGCCGGAGCGGGCTGCGGGGAGGGGGATCCGGGAAGCGGCCGTGGGCCACCAGCCATCGCGGCGGCGGGCGTCGCCCGGATTCTGACGCCGACGCGTTGACGCGGCCCGCCGCGACCAGTTGACGGCCCATCCGCTACCAGAACGAGGCGCTCCGTGTTTGACGCGGGCGCGCGCCTCGGGGCGAATGGCCGGCCTACCGGGACCGGCAGGAGGGGCTACCCGGCAGCGATGCGCCTCGATCCCGCCGCTGCTCGACGGCACCGAGGCCGCAGTCGCGCGCCCACCGGCTCGGGGCCCGGTCCCCCGGCTGCGGCCTGGCCTCGTTCGGCCCCGCTCAAGGCCGTTCGCGAGCCGGCACCGCACCCGGCCGCGCGTCGCGGACCCACCGCAGCAGCACCAGCGCGGCCACCGCCGCCAGCGCGCACCAGGTCGACACGAACGCCAGCCGCCACACCAGCGCGCACACCACGGCCCCGCCCCCGACCAGCACCCCCAGTAGCCGCAGCAGCCGGTCCCCCGAGGCCAGCAGCGCTCCCACCGTGGCCGCCAGGTATCCCACCAGCAGCAGGCCCGCGCCGGGTACCCCGACCGCGTACGCGAGCACATGCCCGTCGACCCGTACCGTGACCGGACGGGTGGCCAGGGCGATCGCCGATGCCACCGAGACGGCGCATCCGACACCGACCAGGAGGAGCTGCAGTGCGGTCCGCGGGCGGGCCGCGCACCGGACGCCGGCGGACACCAGGACCGGCAGCAGCGGTAGTGCGATCACCGTCCAGGCGACGCGGGCCGCGGCTGCGGCGGACTGCCCGATCCTGCCGTCGGCGCCCAGCCAGACCACCGCCTCGATCAGCTGGTGGAGGCCGAGCAGCAGCGGAAGCACCGCCAGCGGCAGCTGTCGGGGGTCGCGGACCCGGGCCAGGCAGGCGACCCCGAGCGCCGCGACCACGGTGCCAGCGACGGCGTCGGCTTCAGCGCTCCAGCACATTCGGCACATCCGGGAGTCCGCGACTCGCCACCCGCGCCACCTCCAGGTCGGTCCTGCTCCCCGCCAGGTTAGGCCGCGCACACGCCGGTCGGCCGCAGGCCGGGACGGCTCCGGCGCGGCGGCGCCGAGGACCCACTGCGCCACCGCTTCGCTCCGTGGTCCGGCGGCCGGCGGAGGGCCACAGCGTGTCCGGGGCAAGAAAGCCGCAGCCAGACTTCGCCATGTACACGGTCAGCTACAGTAGGTAGTGTCAGCCCCTGCCAGTCAGAGGGATCCATCAACAGGGACGGGATCATCCGTGGACGAACAGCGAGCCAGGCCGCAGCGGATCGCCACCAGCACGACCTATGTGACCGATCCCGAGGAGGACCCGGGCGCGGCGGACGCCCCCGACTGCCACCGGGCCTGCTGCCAGGACGCGGGTCCCACCGACCCGCCTCCCCACTCCCCCGGCTACTGGGGCTGGCGCCCGACCGGCTGAGTAGCCGACCAACCGACCGCTCCACGCCGGCGGCCACCCCGGACGAGCGACGACCCCACCGGCGGGGGCGCCCTTCGCGCCACCGGAGGCACACCCCGCCACCCCTACTCACCCGCCATCGCACGTCCGGGGCTCGACCGCGCCGATCCGACGCCGCGCGCACAGCCGTGCACAGCCATGCGGCGGCCACTCCCGCTGGATAGACTGGCCGGGATTTTCCCGGCGATCAGGACCGGCCTCACGCAAGGGCCGTGCGGCGGTGGGCCCGGCCCTATCCGCCACGACCCGCGGAACGGTCCCCGCACCACCACTCCCCCGGGGAGCCGCCATGGCGGAACCTGCCGCGTCCTCCAGGGACGGCTACGACCCCCGTGCCTCGCGCCCGTCACCCGCCACCGCCGTGACCTCCCCCGCGGAGGGGGCACCCACCGCGGCGACGGACCGGCTCGCCCTCAACGGCATGGGCAGCTTCGACTGGGACCTCGACACCGGTGTGTACCACCTGGACGAGATCGGCCTGCGGCTGTTCGACCTGACCCCGCAGGAGTTCGACGGCAAGCCCGCCACACTCGTCGCGCGGGTGCCGGCCGAGGACGGTGCCCGGCTGGACGAGGCCGTCTCCCGCGCGCTGCGCCAGGGCGACCTCACCTTCGCCACCTACTTCCGACTGCTCCGCCGGGACGGCACCCCGGGCTGGGCGCACACCCAGGGCCGGATCCTGCGCGACGAGCAGGGCCACGCGTACCGGATCGTCGGCATCGTCCGCGACGCCGAGGAGGAGCTGGCGCACGCCGCGGCGATGCGCACCCTGGCGGCGGACCGCCGCCGCCAGACCGACTCGGTGCGCAACACCACCGAGGCGCTCGCCCGGGCGCTGACCGTCCGGGACGTCACCAGCGTGCTCACCGACAGCGAGGGCCTGCGGCGGTTCGGCGCGGACGGCCTGGCCCTGGGACTGCTCGACGGCGATGTCCTGCGGCTGGTCGCGGTCACCAAGCAGCCCTCCCCCGAGCTCAGGGCACTGGACGACCTCTCCGTGACGCGGGTGGAGGACCGGCTCGGGCTGGCCGAGGCCGCCCGTAGCAGGCGGCCGGTGTTCATCGGTTCGGAGCAGGAGCTGGTCGACCGGTACCCGCGGCTGCTGCCGTACGTCGAACAGATGGGCATCCGCGCCGCCGCCTTCCTCCCGCTCGCCGCCCAGGCCAGGACGATCGGCGCGCTCGGGCTGTACTACGGGGACCGGCGCCGCTTCAGCACCGAGGACCGCAACATCTGCATCGCCCTGGGCAGTGCCGTCGCCCAGTCCCTCCAGCGGGCCATGCTGTTCGACCAGGAGCGCGAGTTCGCCACCACGCTGCAGAACACCATGCTGCCGCGCCGGCTGCCGAAGATCGGCGGCGGCTCGGTCGCCGCCCGCTACCGGGCCGGGCGGACCGGGCGCGAGGTCGGCGGCGACTGGTACGACCTGGTGCCGCTGCCCCGCCGCCGGGTCGCGGTGGTGGTCGGTGACGTCGAGGGCCACGACAGCCACGCCGCCGCGATCATGGGCCAGCTGCGGATCGCGCTGCGCGCCTACGCTGCCGAGGGTCACGCCCCCGCGACGGTGATCTCGCGGGTCTCCCGGTTCCTCGCGGATCTCGACACCGAGCGGTCCGCCACCTGCATCTACGCCGAGGCCGACCTCGAGACCGGCACCCTTCGGCTGGTCCGCGCCGGTCACCTCGAACCCCTGATCCGGCACGCCAGCGGGCGGACCAGCTGGCCGGCGGTCCGTGGCGGGCTACCACTCGGGGTGGCCACGGTGCTCGGCCACGACGAGTACCCGGAGACCCGGCTCGACCTCAACCCCTCGGACACCCTGCTGATGTGCACGGACGGCCTGGTCGAGCACCGCGGCCAGGACATCTCCGAAGGCCTCCAGGCGCTCGCGGCCGCGGTCCACTCCGGGCCGCCCGACCTGGAGAAGCTCGCCGATCACCTCTGCACCGAACTGCTCGCCCGGACCGGCCAGGACGACGACATGGCGCTGCTCCTGCTGTGCCGGGCCGCCGTGCCGGGGGCGCACGCTGAGCGGCAGATGATCCAGCACGTCCACCAGGCCGACCCGGAGGGACTGACGGAGACCCGGACCATGCTCCGGCAGGCCCTCGCCGCCTGGGGCGCTGCCGGGCTGGGCCCCGACATCGAACTCGCCGCCGGTGAACTGCTCACCAACGCCTTGGTGCACACGGACGGCGGCGCGATCCTCACCGTCGAACTGCTCACCCGGCCGGCCCGACGTATCCGCCTGGAGATCCAGGACCGTTCCAGCGAGCTGCCGCACCGGCGGGCCCCGGGCGAGACGGCCACCTCGGGCCGCGGGCTGATGCTGGTCGAGGCGCTGGCTGCGAGCTGGGGAGTCGAACCGCGCGGAACCGGAAAGAGCGTGTGGTGCGAGTTCCACCTGCCCCGGGACACCCACAAGTCCTGACGGTCCGCCAGCCTTTCCGTCTCCCGCCTCCCGCCTCCCGCCTGCGGGCGTCCGATGGCACAGCTGAGCCGGTGTCGAACTGGGGCACGAACGAACAGGGGCGCGAACGGGCGCACTCCGCACTCCCCCGCCGGGATTCGCGCACCCCGCCGAACAGGTGGCGCGACTAGACAGTGAACGAACCGCCCGGTCAGGGTTGCTCCGCGAGGTCACCACGGGTGACGGTCCATTGGATCAGCCGGAGGGTTCCCATGCGCTCGAGGATCACCAGACACCTGGGCTCCGTGCTCCCGGAGCTGCTCACCGTCCCGCCCACGGCGCCGGGAGGAATCCTCGGCGGACCCGCCACCCCGGGCACCCTGACCCCGATCCCGACCGACCCCGGCCCCGACGCCGGCACCACGGGCGTCGGTACGACGGAAGCCGGGAGCGACGGCACGGCCGACCGGGTCCCGGTGCTGCCGCCGGAGTTCAACTGGCGGGACTACACCGTGATGCTCCTGCACATCGCCGCGGAGATCGAGCACTCGCTGATGGTGCAGTACCTCTTCGCCGCGTACTCGCTGGGCGGCCCGGACGTCCCCGACCGGCTGCGCGCGCAGGTCCGACGCTGGCAGGAGATCATCCTCGGCATCGCCAAGGAGGAGATGGGCCACTTCCTGACGGTGCAGAACCTGCTCACCGCCCTCGGCGCGCCGATCAACCTCGACCGCGAGGACTACCCCTGGGGGACGGAGTTCTACCCGTTCCCGTTCACGCTCCGCCGCCTCACCCCGGCCTCGCTCGCCACGTACATCTGCGCCGAGAGCCCACCGGGGTGGTCAGGTGACGAAGCCACGGCGATCAGGCGGCTGGCGGGGGTCGAGGCCGGGCAGGAGGTCAACCAGGTCGGTGCGCTGTACCGTCGGCTGGTGGCCGTGCTCGGCGACCGCGAGCTCGTCCCGGACTCCGACTTCCAGGCGGCCACCCTGCCCTTCCAGGCGGACTGGGACGAGTGGGGCCGCGGCTACACCCGGGGCGAGCGCGGGCGGGACTCGGGGAACGTGCCCGAACTCGAGGCGCCCGAACTCCTCATCCTCGGCGTGCATTCGCGGGACTCCGCCCTCTCGGCCCTGCGGCAGATCGGCGAGCAGGGCGAGGCGCTGGACGACCTCAAGGACGACGGCCAGGACGAGACCTCGCACTTCCGCCGCTTCCTGACGATCTACCAGGAGATGATCGCCGAGCCCGAGGACGACCGGGACAAGATCTCGCGGAGGCTGGCGGACAATCCGCGGACCTCGCACCGGCTCAGGGACGACGCCGCACGGTTCGCGACGCCGGCCGTCGCCGGGACGGCCCACACCGGAACGGACCTCACCGCACACCGGAAGCACATCAGCCGCGAGATCACCGACCCGGCCGCCCTGCGCTGGGGCCACCTGTTCAACCTGCGCTACCGCATGCTGCTGGTCTCCATCGCGCATGCATTCCGGCTGTCCGGCCCGCTCGACCACGCCGGTGCGCTGACCGCCCGCGGCATCCTGATCCACCGCGCCTTCGGGGAGATGTACAACCTCCGGGCCATCGCCGGGGCCTTGGTCCGCCTCCCGGTGTCCGATCAGGGCCCATCAGGTCAGGGCCCATCGGGTCAGGGCCAATCGGGGAGCCTGCGCGCCGGGCCACCGTTCGAGATGCCGTACACCCTCGACCTGCCGGAGCCCGACCGCAACCGCTGGCTGCTCCAGCGCGACCTGGTCAAGGCGTCCCAACTCGCCGTCCGCGACCTGCGGGACGTGCTCCCCGCCGCCGACAGCGGGGTCCCCTACCTGGTGGCCGTCGCGGACACCGACCGGCGCGCGTTGGAGCTGATCGAGCGCGTGCTGGCCGGAAGGGGACCGTGCAATGAGTGAGACCGATACGCCGACCTTGCCGACCTTGCCGACCTCGCTGTCCACGCCATCCACGCCCATCCCGCCGACCGGCCGCGGCGGGCACCCACGACCCCGACGGACCAGTGACCTGGAGCAAGCATGACCATCCTGGAACTGCGGATCCTCCCGCCGCTCGCGGTCGGCCGGCTCGGCGCCGCCACCGAACCGATGGACAACTACGAGGTCACGGTGGACCCGGAGCAGCCGCTCGCGGCCCGCCGGATCCGACCGGCCAGGACCTTCGTCGTGGACCCGGACACCGGCGGGATCAGCTCGGACGCGGTGCCATCGGCGGTGCGTTTCACCGTCGGCGGCAAGGTCCGGCCGGTCGCCCCCTTCCTGGAGGTCTGGGCGCTCACCGACACCGAGGGGATGCTGGAGCCGCTCACCACCGCCCTGCTCGCCGAGCACGGTCTGACCCCTCGGGACGTCCGGTGGAGTGTCGAGGTGGCCAACCACAAGATCCACCGCCGTACCGGGGAGGAGCGCGACAGGATCGACGCGGTGGTGCCCGCCTTCTCCGACCACGACGTCCACCGGCTCGAGGGCACCTGCCCCAACTTCTGGGCAGGTCGGACGCTCCCGCTCGGTACCGTCCGCTACCTCAGGCCGACCGAGGGGTTCCCGGGGATCCGGCTGCGCTTCACCCCGGCCGCGGGCCTGGTGTACGGCTCCAGCGCCCAGGATCCGCAGTTGCCCCAAGAGGCCCCCGACCCGAACCTCGCGGGCATTCTCTACAACGCCAACCTGGGCGGCTGGCTGGGCCACTTCGACCGCGAGGGCGACCCGTCGCTGACCGTCCCCGCCAACATCTACCGGGGCTGGGACGACGACGGCAGGTGGCGCAGCAGTGGCTATCTGGACGACGAGTGCGACGGCCTGGTCCACGTCGAGCTCCGCCTCGCCGGCCGAGCCGACCCACTGCGCGCCTACGCACGGATCGGCGCCGGCCCCCCGGCGTACGCACCGGACAGCTTCCCGGTTCGCACCGTCGCGGACGAGCTGGACCAGGCGATGTTCGGACCGGAGGCCACGGACATCGAGGCGGGGCTGGAGGGCCGGGCGCAGGCCGAGGAGATCATCCGCCGGGCCCTGGAGTCGGTCCGGCTGATGAACACGGCGGTCATGAACGGCAACACGGTGAACGGCCGAACCGATGTCGCGAGCACCATGGTCCGGCAGGACACTGCCGACACCGGGCGGCGGTTCGAGCCCGTCATGGCGCCTTCGCTGGTCGACAACGCCGCCCTGCTCCACCTCCACCGGTCGATCCTCACCGGACTGCGCAGCGGCACCGCGCCCTGGTTCGCGGATGTCCTGCGCAATCACAACGAGATCGGCGACCTCTCCGCAAAGGGCCGGCGCAAGATGCCCGCCCTGATGCGCGGCGCGGACGGCAGGGCACTCGCCCTGACCCGCCGCCAGGTGGACCTCATCCGGAAGGTGGCCAGACGGGACGTCTTCGCCGCCGAGTCCTCCGGCCCCTGACCTGCGGCACGCGATCGGAAGGGACAGTCACGGCGGCAGCACTCCGGACCAGAAGGCCGTACCGGACACGGACAGGACAGGACAGGAGCACCGCGGACCATGAGGATCGACCCCACCAACCTGACCGCCCAGTTGCACTACCGGCCGGACGGCAACCCACCGAGTTCGCTCCCGGAGTCGGCGATCTCCAATGCCTTCCCCGGGCTGGAGTTCGACTTCCGCAACGTCTGGCGTCGGCTGTTCGAGGGCATCGAGCTCCACGAGGCGGACAACTACGTGGTGGCCGCTTCCGGCGAGCACGCCCGTCTGAAAGGCCGTCGGCTGCTCCGGGTGGCCGGCGAGCCGACGGTGGTGCCCGTCAGCGGCCCCCAGCGGCCGCACGAGGATCCGCCCGGACGCCTCACCTCGGCCGGCAACCCGGACGGGGTCGTGACCATGGAGTGGTCCAACTCCCTGGCGGCGGTGCTGAAGGAGTACGCCGGCCGTGCGGTGAAGTGCGAGTTCACCAAGGCCGAGGCGCCGCTCCCGGTCGGGCTCCCTGCGAAGGAGGACGAGGCCGACCGGTTGGAGGTGGTGGATCTGGTGGTCCGGCCGTTGTTCGCGTTCAGCGCGGTGGCGGGCGGCCCCCTCCCGGTGATCGACCGGGAGATGGTGCAGCCCGGGGAGCTGACCCGGGGTCTCTGCTCCCCCTGGCAGAACGACTACCGCGAATGTGCCTGTTACTACTGGGCGGCCAGCCGGCCCGACTTCGTCAACACCGAGGTGGACGCCGCCGGCACCACGGTGGGGAACAGCTGGCTCGCCGTCGACCGCGAGCCCAAGGAGTACGTCCTGGACGACCGGGAGGACTCCCGCCTGCTCTCGTACGAGGACCTCTTCCAGGACTGGCAGCGGCACCTGCGCTTCATCGTGGACGGCCAGGACCACGTGCCCGGCGACGGTCAGGACCACGGCCGCGACCACGGCCGCCGGCACGACTGAGGATCCCGGCCCCGCCACACCCCACACCCCGCACCCCGCCACCCCGCACCCCGCCACCCCACCCCCCGTCGTCATCCGTTCCCCGCCGAAGAGCAAGGGGCCCACCATGAACCAGCCGCTCACCGGGTGCACCGTGCCCGACCGGGCCCGGGAGTTGTTCGAGCTGTCCGCGCCGGTCCACCCGGACCTCCACCTGGTCCGTACCGAACGCGGCCACGCGCTGCTGGCCGTCAATGGCAGCCGTGTGTACTCCCTCGACAAGGCCGCCTACCGTGCGCTCGACCGAGCCCGGCGCGGCGCGGACCCGGCCGACGCCACAGCGCTGCTCACGCAGCTCGGCCTGACCGTGCCCGAGCTGGTGGAGAATGCCCCGCCATCGCCTCCCCCGGTACGGGCCCTGTCACTGTCGGTCGCGCAGAAATGCAATCTCGGCTGCACCTACTGCTATGCCAAGCAGGGCAGCTTCGGCGGTCCCGACACGAGCATGCCGTTGGACACCGCGCTCTCCTCGGTGGATCTCCTGCTGCGCGACACCGTTCCCGGCGACCGGGTGAACCTCGCCTTCCTCGGCGGCGAGCCGCTGCTGAACCGCCCGGTGGTCAGAGCGGCAACCGAGCGAGCTGCCCGGCTGGCCGAGGAGAGCGGTGCCAGGGTCACTTTCTCGCTGACCACCAACGGCACCGTGCTGGTCCCCGAGGACGGCGAGTTCTTCGAGGAGCACGGCTTCGCGGTGACGGTCAGCCTGGACGGCGGGCGGCGAGAACACGACCTGCTGCGCCCGTACCGCGGTGGCCGTGGCAGCTTCGACACGGTCCTGGCCAAGGTGACCCCATTGCTCGCCGCCCAGCGCCGGATGCAGGTCTCCGCCCGGGTGACGGTCACGCCGGGCAACCTCGAGTTGCGGCGGACCCTGGACTCGTTCCTCGCGCTGGGCTTCCACAGCGTCGGGTTCTCGCCGCTGCTCAACTCGCCGACCGGCCGCGGCGAGATGGGCCACACCGAACTGGAGGTGATGCTCGACGAGCTGACGGCCTGCGGAGCCGAGTTCGAGCGCCAGGTGACTGCCGGCCACCGCTACCCGTTCGCCAACCTGGTCAACGCGCTGCGGGAGATCCACCGGGGCACCCACCGACCGTATCCGTGCGGTGCCGGCGCCGGGTACCTGGGGGTGTCGGCCGAAGGCGAGCTGGCGGCCTGTCACCGCTTCGTCGGAGACCCGGAGGGTGCGATGGGCGATCTGACCCGGGGTATCGACCCGGCACGTCGTCTGCGATGGCTGACGGACCGCCATGTGCACCGGCAAGAGCCCTGCCGCAGCTGCTGGGCCCGCTATCTGTGCGGCGGCGGATGCCACCACGAGGTCATCAGGCGGGGCCGGCCCGCCTGCGACTACATCCGCGGGTGGCTGCACTACTGCCTCGGCGCCTACCAGCGACTACTCACCCAGCGGCCCGACTACTTCGGCGCGACCGACCCGCCGCGCACCGACCCGCCACGCACCGACCCGCCACGCACCGGCAACCCCCACACCGGCACCCCACCACGGTCCACCGTGCCCCTTTCCTCCCTCACCTCCCGGGCGCAGCCGTGAGCCCGCGGTCCACGGTCGAGACGGAGGTCTGCGTGATCGGCGCGGGTCCGGCCGGGGCGGTCTGTGCCAAGCGGCTCGCCGAGCTCGGGCACCAGGTCCTCGTGGTCGAGCGCTACTGCTTCCCGCGTCCGCACGTGGGTGAGGCACTGACTCCGGCCTGCTGGCCGCTCCTCGAGGTGCTCGGAGTGCGCCCCGCCGTGCAGGCGGCCGGGTTCCGTCCGGCCACCGAATCCCTCGTGCGGTGGCGGGACGAGCGTGCGGAG
This sequence comes from Kitasatospora sp. NPDC048540, assembly GCF_040651175.1. Lineage (NCBI taxonomy): Bacteria > Bacillati > Actinomycetota > Actinomycetes > Kitasatosporales > Streptomycetaceae > Kitasatospora > Kitasatospora sp. NPDC048540. The sequence goes on along the minus strand of NZ_JBEZIR010000018.1, from coordinate 10,645 downwards.
GTGGTCCGGCTGCCAGCAGGGGTGGCCGGTCTCACCGTGGACCGGGGCCGGTTCGACCGGATCCTGCTCGACGCGGCGGTGTCAGCGGGAGCGCGGGTGCTCCAGCCCGCCACCGCCCGCCGCGCCCGCCGTACGTCGGCTGGCTGGGAGGTGCCGCTGCGTTCGGCGGGCGGGGACGCCACGGTGCGGGCCCGCTTCCTGGTGGACGCGAGCGGGCGCGGCTTCGCCCTCGGTGGACGGAAGGAACCCACCGCGCCCCGCACTATCGCGCTGCACGGCCTCTGGCACGGTGCCCGGCGGCCGGGTCCCCCGACGCGGGTACTGGCCGAACGGGATGCCTGGTTCTGGGGCACCCTGCGGCCGGACGGGTCGTTCCGGGCGATGGTGTTCATGGATCCGCGGATGCTGCGCCGGTTCGGGGTCGGCCGGGCGGGGCTCGATGGCTGCTACCGCGGGTTGCTGCACGGTTCCGCTCTGCTGGACGGCTTGGCGGACGCCAGACAGGCCGGGCCGGTCTCGGTCTGCGACGCGACCGCGTTCGCCGATCCGGAACCGGTCGGCGAGGACAGCATCAAGATCGGGGAGGCGGCCTTCGCGCTCGACCCGCTCTCCTCCTCGGGTGTGGACAAGGCGATGCAGACCGCGATGGCCGCGAGCGTGACCGTTCACACGCTGCTCGCCGCCGGGCATGACCGGCAGGCGGCGATGGACTTCTACCGGGACAGCCAGCGCCGGTCGGTGGAGCAGCACGCACAGTGGGCGGCCGGACACTATGCCGAGCACCGGATCCACCGCGACCGGCCGTTCTGGCTGCACCGCGGCCCACTGCGGCAGGAGTCCACGCCGGCGAAGGGCAGGGCGTCGAAGGGCGGGGCGTCGGCCCCGGACCCGGTGCCCCCCGGCCCCACAGTCCCCGACCCCTGGGTCCGGCTCGCGCCGACGGCCGCTCTGGTCGACACCCCGTGTGCCGTCGGTGACCGGGTGGAGCTCCGCCGGGCGCTGAGCCATCCCGGCCTGCCCCGCCCGGTTGCCTTCGTCGACGGCGTGGCACTCGCCCCACTACTCGACGCGATCGGCAGCGGGCGGCGGCTCGATGACCTGCTCGTGTCCTGGGGCAAGGAACTGCCTACGAGGCGGGCCTCGGAGCTGGCCGATTGGCTTCACCGCCAGGGCGCCCTCACCATCGACCACCCACCCGACGACCGCCCACCCGACGACCAGCCCACCCAGGACGGCCGGCCCCCCGACCCGCGGCCCCTCGGGCGCCCGACGGCGAGCAAGCTCACCTCGGCCGGCGTACTGCCGGCCCACCGGCCGAGGTGATGCTGTGTCGACTCCCGTTCAAGTCCCTGCGACGAACCCGACCGTCCCACTGGCTATGCGACCGCTCGGCCTACGCGCCGCATACCGTGGCTCGGCACGGCACCCCGCTGGCGAGCTGTCAGTGTCGCTGCCCGGCCGCAGGTCAGGCCCTCGGTCGCTCCGCCGGATCCTCGGTGCGGTTCTCCGTGCGGTTCTCCGTGCGCTCGTCGGGCCGGGCCAGCCGTCAGTGGTCCTGGTGGAGGAACGACCTCACCATCCGGCAGGTGGCCGCGGACGGCCGGTGGATGTCCAGCCGGACGGCGAGCGAGCGGATCCGGCGGTTGGTGGCCTGCTGAGGGCCGTAGACACCGGAGTCGAGCAGGACGACCGCCAGGCGCATGGCCTTGAGGCGGCGGTTGTGCTCGATGTACCAGGCCCGGGGCAGGCCGGCCGGGAGCGGGCGGACTGCCGGCGGGCCGGAGCATCGGCTGCGGCGGGACGGGCGGGTGGTGGACTTCGGCGCGCGGTTCTTCGGGGCCTGCTGCGTGAGCGCGGCGACGGACATCGGCGACCTCCCGGTGCGTTGGTGGAGCACTCGCTGACAGTTCTTAATTTTAGTTGGGGGCACTGACAATCCGGCCGCCCCACCGCCCGCGCCCACCCGGCCCCGGCCGCCCCCACGCCCCACGCCCCACGCCCCACCGTGTTCCGCGCCAGGCTCCGCAGGTCCGCCGCACGCCCCTCCCATGATCCTCCCTCCTTCCCCCCAAGTCCCCCCAAGTCCCCCCAAGTCCCCCTGAGCCTCCCCCGCGTCCCCTCAAGTCCCCCGCAAGCGGCCCGAAAGCCCGCCGTAAGCCCTCCGTAAGGCGGCCGACGCACGGCGCGAAGTCTTGGCCTCCAGGGACCAGGAGGGGTACACATGGGCATATGGCCCGAATTCCGGGTCGGTCCCGGGTTCCGTCCGCCCCCGAATCCACCGGCCGACGCCCGCAGGACCGGCGTGAGCGTCCCGAACCGGGACGCCGACACGGCCGGCACGGGCAGCCGCGGCCGAGACGGCGTCCGTGGTCCGCGCTGGGCACCCGCAGTGTCGCCGGTCAGGTGTTCGTGCTGCAGGTGGTGATCGTGCTGCTGCTGGTGCTCGCGGTGGGTGTCGAAACGGTCCTGCAGGCCCGCAACGACACCGCGACGGAGGCGCGCAACCGTTCGCTGGCGGTGGCCGAGACCTATGCCAGTTCCCCGGGCATCGTGGCGGCGCTGCGTTCACCGGACCCGACCGCCATCCTTCAGCCGAGCGCGGAGAAGGCCCGGATGAAGGCGGGCGTGGACTTCATCGTGGTGCTGAACACCGACAGCATCCGGTACACCCACCCGATGCCGGACCGGATCGGCAAGAAGTTCGTCGGGAACACCGCCCCCGCGCTCGCCGGCCAGTCCATCACCGAGGAGGTCGACGGCACCATCGGGCACCTGGTGCAGGCGGTGGTGCCGGTGACCGACACCGACGGCACGGTGGTCGGGATGGTCTCGGCCGGGATCAGGACCAGCCGGGTCAGCGACAGCGCCGAACGTCAGCTGCCGATCCTGATCGGCAGCGCCGCCGCCGCTCTGCTCCTGGCCACCGGCGGTGCCGCGCTGGTCAGCCGCCGGCTCAGACGGCAGACCCGCGGACTCGGCCCGTCCGCGATGACCAGGATGTACGAGCACCACGACGCGGTCCTGCACGCCGTCCGCGAGGGCGTGTTGATCATCGACGGGGACGGCCGGCTGCTGCTCGCCAACGACGAGGCGGGCCGGCTGCTGGGGCTGCCGCCCGACGCCGAGGGACGGCAGGTCACCGACCTCGGTCTGGAGCGCCGGATGACCGAGCTGCTGGTCTCGGCCCGGCCCGTCACCGACGAGGTGATCGCCGCGGGCGACCTGTTGCTGGCCGTGAACGTCCGGCCGACCGACCGCAACGGCGGACCGCCCGGCCTGGTCGCGACGCTGCGCGACTCGACCGAGCTGCGCGCGCTCTCCGGCAAGGCCGACGTGGCCCGGGGCCGGCTGCGGCTGCTGTACGAGGCGGGCATGACGATCGGCACCACGCTGGACGTCGCCCGCACCGCCCAGGAACTGGCCGACGCCACCGTTCCGGGCTTCGCCGACCATGTGACGGTCGACCTCGCCGAACCGGTGCTGCGCGGCGAGGAACCCGGGCCGCTGACCCGGATGTACCGCGCCGGGCTGGGCAGCATCCTCCCGGACGCGCCGTTCTACCCGGTCGGCGAGGACGTCCCGCTGGTGCCCGGGACCCCGCGGGCACTCGCCCTCGAGCGCGGCCAGCCGGTCACCGAGGACAACCTCGACGAGGCCCTGAACGCCTGGCTGGAGCACGATGCGGACCGGGTCGGCAAGGTGCGCACCGAGGGCGTGCACGCGCTGCTCGCGGTACCGCTGCGGGCGCGCGGGGTGGTCCTGGGGATCGCCACGTTCTGGCGTTCGCAGCGCCGTGAGCCGTTCCACGAGGACGACGTCTGGCTGGGCGAGGAGCTGGTGAACCGGGCGGCCGTCTCCATCGACAACGCCCGCCGGTTCACCCGCGAGCACACCATGGCGGTCACCCTGCAGCACAGTCTGCTGCCGGGGGGCGTGCCCGAGCAGAGCGCGCTGGACGTGGCCTACCGGTACCTGCCCGCGCAGGCCGGGGTCGGCGGCGACTGGTTCGACGTCATCCCGCTGCCCGGGGCCCGGGTGGCGCTGGTGGTCGGCGACGTGGTCGGTCACGGTGTGCACGCGGCGGCCACCATGGGCCGGCTGCGCACCGCGGTGCACAACTTCGCCTCGCTCGACCTCCCGCCGGACGAACTGCTCGGTCTGATGGACGACCTGGTGAACCGGATCGACCAGGAGCAGGGCGCCGGCGAGGAGGCCCCGATCACCGGCGCCACCTGTCTGTACGCGATCTACGACCCGGTGTCACTGCGCTGCACGGTCGCCCGGGCCGGCCACCTCTCGCCGGCCGTGGTCCGGCCGGACGGCACGGTGGACTTCCCCGAGGTCCCGGCCGGGCCGCCGCTCGGGCTGGTCGGGCTGCCGTTCGAGACGGCGGAGCTGGAACTCGCGGAGGGCAGCAAGCTGGTGCTCTACACCGACGGCCTGGTGGAGGACCGCGACCGGGACATCGACGTCGGCCTCGACCTGCTGCGGGTCACACTGGCAGGCACCGACCGCACCCCGGAGCAGACCTGTGCGGATGTCCTCGCCCAGCTGCTCCCCGCCAACCCCACCGACGACATCGCCCTGCTGGTGGCCCGGACCCTCGCCCTGCCCGAGGACCGGGTGGCCGAGTGGGACGTACCCGCCGACCCGGCCGCCGTCCGCGAGATCCGCGCGGTGGTGGCGCGCAAGCTGAGCGACTGGGACCTGGACGACCTGGCCTTCACCACCGAGCTGATCCTCAGCGAGCTGATCACCAACGCGATCCGCTACGGCCTGCCGCCGATCCGGGTCCGGCTGATCCACGACCGCACGCTGATCTGCGAGGTCTCCGACGGCAGCAGCACCTCGCCGCACCTGAAGTACGCGGCCAGCACCGACGAGGGCGGGCGCGGGCTGTTCCTGGTCGCCCAGTTCGCCGAGCGCTGGGGTACCCGGTACACCGCCGAGGGCAAGGTGATCTGGGCCGAGCAGCAGCTGCCCTGACCCAACCGCCCCCGGCCGCCCCGTCGCGGGCCCGGCCGGGCCCGCGGCGGCCTCCGATGCCGTCCGCCCGCCCGGCGCGCACACTGGAACGGTGAGGTCCGCCGGGCTCGTCCAGGGCGGGTCCTGCGGTCGGGGTCGAGGAGGCGCCATGAGGAGCACGGACGTGCTGGCCGACGCGTTCGGCCGGATCCGGGAGACCGTGCACGGCGCGGTCGACGGCCTGAGCACCGCGGAGCTGGCCCGGCGGCTGGACCCGGACGCCAACTCGATCGCCTGGCTGGTCTGGCACCTGACCCGGATTCAGGACGACCATGTCGCGGAGGTGGCCGGTAGCGAGCAGATCTGGGTCGCCGGGGGCTGGGCGGACCGGTTCTCGCTCCCCCTCGCCGTCGGCTCGACCGGTTACGGGCACTCCCGCGACCAGGTGGCCGCGGTCCGGGTCGACTCCCCGGACCTGCTGACCGGTTACCACGACGCGGTGTCCGCATCCACGCTCCGCTACCTGCGGGAGCTCACCGATGCGGACCTCGACCGGGTGGTGGACGAGCGGTGGGACCCACCGGTGACCCTGGGTGTCCGGCTGGTGAGCGTCGTCTCGGACGATCTCCAGCACGCCGGGCAGGCCGCGTTCGTCCGCGGCGTGGTCGAACGGCGGTGACCGGCGGCGTGAAGGGAAGCGGTGACCGGCGGCGATCGCGGGCAGCGGTGACGTGCGGCGACCGGTGGCGGTGAGGAACGGCGGGTGGAGGCGGCATGTACACGGATGTGCACGCTCATCTGTGGAGCGACGCCTACCTGGATCGGCTGGAGACCTACGGCCGGACCGACACCGGCGGTCAGCGGGGGCTCGGGGCGGGTGACGGGGAGCGGGAGCTGGCGGAGCGGTTCGCGCGCAACGACGCGGCGGGGATCGGGTGCCAGATCCTGTCCGTCGCGCCGCAGGTGCCGCATTTCGCCGACCGCAACCACGCGGTGAGCGCCGCCCGGCACGCCAACAACCTGTACGCGACGGTGACCTCGCAGCACCCGGACCGCTTCGCGGCCTTCGCCGCCCTGCCCATGCCCCACCTGGACGCCGCGCTGGAGGAGCTGACCCGGGCACTGGACGGCCTGGACATGGCGGGTGTCACGCTCACCACCGACGTGCTGGGGCGGGCGCTGACGGATCCCGGTTTCGTCCCGCTCTTCGAGGAGCTGGACCGGCGCGGCAGCGTGCTGTACCTGCATCCGTCGGGGCAGGCGGCCGGCTCGCCGCTGATCGCGGACGGCCGGATGCGCTGGATGGTCGGCGCACCGGTGGAGGACACCGTGGCGGCGATGGACCTGCTGCTGAACGGCTACCCGGCACGCTTCCCGCGGCTGCGGATCGTGGTGTCGCACCTGGGCGGAGCGCTCCCGATGCTGCTGCCACGGGCCGACGAGCACCTGCGCTGGGAGGCCCCGGAGGTCGCTGAGCCGCCCACCTCGTCCGCTCGGCGACTGCTCTACGACACCGTCGCGCACGGCAACGTCCCGGCGATCCGGCTGGCGGCGCGCGCCCTCGGCGCGGACCGGCTGCTGCTCGGCACCGACTTCCCGTACCAGAGCGGTGACCAGCTGGTCCGCGCCGTGGTCTCGGTCCGGACGGCGCTGCCTCCGGCGGAGGCCGAGGCGGCCCTGTCGCGCGCGGCCACGCTGTTCCGCTGACCGTCTCCCGCCACTGCTCGCGCAATCTCCCCCACTCCCCCAGCCCGACCCGGCCCGGCCCGCCCCGGACCGGCCGATCACGGCCACGGTCAAGGCCGGGCAAAGGCTGGCGGGATTGTCTGGCATGCCCCTATCAATAGCCGGGGTTTGCTGCCACGCTTCCTGATGTTCCGTCCGGCCGACAGGTGACGGTCCATCATCCCTTCGGTCCGACGGGCGACCCCCACACCCGAGAGGATCCGATGAGAAGCAGGCTGATATCCCTCATCGCCGGCTCCGTGCTTGTCGCGGCGGCCGGCGCGGCCACGGTGACGGCGCCCCAAACCGCCGTCGCGGCCGACTGCACCGCTACCCAGACCGTTGCCAACAGCGGTTTCGAGGCGGGCACTTCGCCCTGGACCTCGTCGAGCGGCGTGATCACCTCCCGCAGCGGCCAGAGCGCCCACACCGGCACCGCCTTCGCCTGGCTGAACGGCTACGGCTCGACCCACACCTCGAACCTCTCGCAGACCGTCACCCTGCCGGCCGGCTGCACCAAGGCGACCCTGAGCTTCTGGCTGCACATCGACACGGCCGAGACCACCACCTCGACCGCCTACGACAAGCTGACCGCCAAGATCGGCAGCACCACCGTGGCGACCTACTCCAACCTGGACGCCAAGGCCGGGTACGTGCAGAAGTCGATCGACGTGTCCTCGTTCGCGGGACAGACGGTGGCCCTCGCCTTCACCGGCACCGAGGACAGCAGCCTGCAGACCAGCTTCGTGCTGGACGACGTGACCCTCGACGCCTCCGGCGGCGGCACCACCCCGCCCACCACCGACCCGACCCGCACCCCGGCGGCCCCGGCGTACACGGTGAACCTGACCAGCGACGCGAGCGGCGCCACCTGGACCGGCCACGAGAGCGTCAACTTCACCAACGCCTCCCCCACCGCGCTCACCGAGGTCTACCTGCGGCTGTGGGACAACTACCACGGCAGCTGCCCGAGCACCCCGATCACCGTGACCAACGTGACCGGCGGCACCGCCTCCGCACTGTCCGTCAACTGCACCGCCCTCAAGGTGACCCTGCCCGCACCGCTGGCCCAGGGCCAGAGCGGCTCGGTCGGCTTCGACCTCGGCATCGCGGTGCCCAGCGGCGCCGACCGGTTCGGCCGGGACGGCGCGTTCGCCTTCATCGGCAACGCCCTGCCGGTCCTCGCGGTCCGGGACGGCTCCGGCTGGCACCTCGACCCGTACACCAACAACGGCGAGTCCTTCTACTCGCTGGCCTCGGACTTCACCGTCACCCTCGACCACCCGACGAGTCTGCTCGTCCCGGCCACCGGCACCTCGGTGGACACCCCGGGGACCTCCGGACGGACCGTCACCAAGGCGACCGCGAGCAAGGTCCGTGACTTCGCCTGGGGCGCCGGAGCGTTCACCAAGGTCTCCGGCACCTCGCCGGCCGGCGTGAAGATCAACGTCTACGGCGTCAGCGGGATCAGCACCGCCGACGAGCAGTCCATGCTGTCCACCTCGATCTCGGCGATCGACGCGCACGCCCAGCGGTTCGGCGCCTACCCGTACGGCGAGGCGGACGTGGTGCTGGACAACAACTTCTGGTTCGGCGGCATGGAGTACCCCGGCTTCGTCCTCGACCTGGTCAGCACCACCGCTCTCACCCACGAGCTGGGCCACCAGTACTTCTACGGCATCGTCGGCGACGACGAGTACAACAGCCCGTGGCTGGACGAGGCGTTCACCGACTACGCCACCGACCTGGCGCTCGGCAAGACCGGGACCAACTGCTGGAGCAGCACCTCCTGGGCCTCCTCCGCCGAGAAGATCACCAACTCGATGGCGTACTGGGACGCGCACTCCTCCCGCTACTCCACCGTGGTCTACAACTACGGCAAGTGCGCCCTGCACGACCTGCGCCGGGTGCTCGGCGACACCGCGATGACCAAGCTGCTCCACGACTACGCCCAGTCGCACTGGTACGGCGTCTCCACCACGGCCGAGTTCAAGGCCGCGGCGCAGGCCGCCACCACGACCGACCTGACCTCCTTCTGGACCCAGCACCGGATCGACGGCTGACCGGCGGACCCGCGTCCGGCGACCCGACCGGTACGACCGGTACGACCGGTACGACCGGTACGACCGGCTGACGCCCCGGCACCCGCCGGGGCGTCAGCCGGCGGCCGGCTCCAGGCCGGTCACCTTGACCACGTGCCGCAGGCTCGGTTCGGCGAGCCTGCGGTGCAGGTCGGTGAAGACCCGGCGGGCCTCGACGGCGTTCCAGTCGGCGGGCAGCAGCTCGGTCGGCAGGCCGGGGTCGAGGTAGGGCAGGCGGCGCCAGTCGTTGAGCATCGGCACGTACTCGCGGAACGCCTCGACCTCGTCGATCCGCGGGTACTGCCCGAGCTCCTCGGCGACCGGCCGGTAGGTGCCGGTGAAGGCCGCGTACTGGGCCTCGATGGCGGGGAAGTCCCACCAGGAGCTGACCGCCTGCTCCAGCTCCGCGAACCCGGCGTAGTCGGAGGTGAAGAGGTGGACGTACTCGCTCAGCCCGAGGCGTTCCAGCATCCGCCGGGCGTCCGGCAGCAGGCGGGCGGGGGCGAGCCAGACGCCCGGCGAGGCGTTGCCGAAGCCGAGCCAGGTGAGCCGGGAGCGCAGCTGGTGGCGGTGGGCGCGTTCGGACTCGGGCACCGAGAAGACGGCGAGCACCCAGCCGTCCGCCAGCCGGGCCGGCTCCAGGCTGCCGAAGATCCGCCGGTCGCCCTCGTCGAAGACCGGTGCCATCTCGGGGCCGAGCCGGTAGCCGGTGCCGTCCCGGCGCTCCTGGACCAGGGTGCCGGCCTTCTTCAGGCGGGAGATCGCGGAACGTACGGAGGGGCCGTCGACGTCCAGCTCGGCCATCAGGCCGATCAGGTCGGCGATCGAGATCCAGCCGCCCAGCCGGCGGACGAACTCCCCGTAGACCGTGCTGATCAGGGCACTGGGCCGGGCCGTCGACTCCGACATGGGCACCCTTCCTCCGCTGATGGTCAGGTGATCATACCGAGCGGGGACCGACGCTCCGGGCAGCCCGGGGCCGGGTCCGGCCGCCGGGCCCGGACCGCATCTCACAGCAGCGTCTGCGGATGCTGCGGCCCAGTCCCGGTGAGCAGTCTCCTGGCCTCCTCCGGCCAGGGCGCGGCCCCCTTTGCGGTCGCCGCCGAGTGCACCACCGACATCCGGCCCGCCGCGGCGCGGCCCTCCGGGCCGTGCACGTCGAAGGCGTAGTGCAGCGAGCTGGTACCCACCCGGTCCACCCGCAGCTCGACCCGGACGGTGTCGCCGAACCACAGCCGGGTCAGGTAGTCCGCCTCGAAGTGCACCCGGGGGATGCTCCCGAACAGCCCGTCGAGGCCGAGCCCGCGCAGCAGGGCCGCCTCCGCCGCCTCGGCCCAGCGCAGCACGGCCGAGAAGTGGTGGTGCCCGGCCGCATCGGTGTCCGACCATTCGACCCGGCGCTCGACGGTGACCGACGGGAGGGCGGCGGCAGGCGCGGGGGCGGTGGGGTGGTCCATGGTGGTGCCTTTCGTCGGTCAGCCGGTGGCGCCGCGGGCCCGGCGGCGGAGTTCGGCGCGCTGGAGCTTGCCGCTGGAGTTGCGCGGCAGTTCGGTGACGAACTCGACCGCGCGCGGGTACTTGTACGGGGCGATGGTCCGCTTGACGAAGTCCTGCAGCGCGGCGGCGGTGGCCGGGCCGGCGGCGGCGCCCGGGCGCAGCACCACGTAGGCCTTGGCGATGGTGCCGCGGTGGTGGTCGGGCGCGGCGACGACGGCGCAGTCGGCGACGTCGGGGTGGGCGGCCAGGGCCTGTTCGACCTCGGGGCCGGCGATGTTGTACCCGGCCGAGACGATCATGTCGTCGCTGCGGGCCTGGAACCAGAAGTAGCCGTCGGTGTCGCGGATGTAGGTGTCGCCGGTGATGTTCCAGCCGTC
>NZ_JBEZIR010000017.1:0-95606 GCF_040651175.1 Kitasatospora sp. NPDC048540 | reverse complement strand
CGTTCGTGCTCGCCAAGCCCCCACGAAAAACTCCCCATGATGGATCAACAGATACCGACAATCCGCACAGACGGGCGAATGCCAAGGAGACCCTATGGGTGGCCGGGGGGTGGCCGTCGTGGCCGGTTCCACCGAGCACGAAGCTTTGCATGATCTTTGCTCGACCTATCGGGCGAAGATCACAATCACGACATCACGATTTGTCGACACACTGTCAGAAATGCCGCTGTGACGTGGGATTTCGTCCGCCGCCGAGGTGACGGCGTCACCCCACCGGGCCGCGCTGGCAGTGCGGGCACCAGGTGGCGGGACGGTCCTGGGCGTGGGTGGCGGTGCGCAGCGGGGTTCCGCAGCGGGAACAGGGGCGGCGGGCCCGGCCGTACACCCAGTGCTGTCGTCCGGGCCTGGTCTCGCCGGTGGTGATGTGGCCGGGCCGGAGCTTGTTGGCGTCCAGGAGTTGGCGGGCGCGGGCGAGCAGGCGGTCGAGGGCGGGCAGCGAGCCGACGGGGGTCCAGGGGGTGACGCCCGCGAGGAAGCAGAGTTCGTTGGCGTACACGTTGCCGATGCCGGCCAGGTTCTGCTGGTCCAGGAGGGCCTCGCCGATCGGCCGCTCGGGCCGGGCGAGGAGGCGGCGGCGGGCCTCGGCGGCGTCCCAGTCGGGACCGAGCAGGTCGGGGCCGAGGTGCCCGACGGCGCGCTGCTCGTCGGCGGTGCGCAGCAGTTCGACGACGGGCAGCCGGTAGCCGACGGCGGTGTGCTGCTCGGTGCCGAGGACGGCGCGGATCTGGAACGCCGGACCGCCGCTCCAGCGTTCACCCGCCCGGTAGACCGCCCAGCGGCCGTCCATCCGCAGGTGGGTGTGGAGAGTGAGGCCGCCGTCGATCCTGGTGAGCAGGTGCTTGCCGCGCGGGACCACCTCGAGTACCCGGCGGCCGGTGAGGTCGGCGGTGGCGTGCGCGGGCACCCGCAGGTCGGCTCTGGTCAGCAGGTGGCCGGCCAGCGCGGCGTGCAGGTCGGCGCAGACGCGGTAGACCGTGTCGCCCTCGGGCATCGGGGCTCAACTCCGGCGCGGGCTCGTCACGGCACCGACGGGTGCTCGGGGCGGTAGACGGTCAGCGCCCGCGGCGACTTGTGCAGCAGCAGGCGGTCCGGGGCGCGGACCACCTCGCCGTCGACGGAGAAGTGGCCGACTCCGCGGAGGTCCGTCAGGTCGAGGGCCTTCAGCCGTACTTCGCGGTAGACCCGGGAGGTGCCCAGGGTACCGAGCAGGAAGGCGCCGACCAGCCGGGTGCGGGCGAACGGCGTGCTGCCGTCGACGGCGCGGATGTCGAGCCGGCCGTCCTGGAGGCTGCTGCGGTGGGTGGGGGCGAAGCCGCGCGGCTGGTACGGGCCGTTGCCGGCGAACAGCAGCCACAGCTGCCGGGGCACCCCGGAGACGCTGAGGTGCATCGGTTCGGCGGTGCGCAGCACCCGGACCAGGGCGAGACCGAGCGCGGGCCACTTGCCGAGCCGCTTCTCGTGGGCCTCGCGGACCCGGACCAGGTCCGGGTAGATCCCGATGCTGAAGGTGTTGAGGAAGGACCGGTCGGTGTCGTGGTCCCCGTGCTCGCCGTGGCCGCCGGTGGCCCGGCCGAGGTCGACGCCGGCCGCGCTGCCGGCCTCGACGGCCTCGGCGGTGGAGCGCAGGTCGGGGCTGCCGAGGTCGGCGGCGAAGTGGTTGAGGGTGCCGCCGGGGAAGACCGCGAGCGGCAGCTCCGCGCGGGCGGCGACGGTGGCGGCGAGGTTGACGGTGCCGTCGCCGCCGCAGACCCCGAGGGCTCCGCCGGCGCGGGCGGCGTCGGCGGCGGCGCGGTCCATCAGCGCGGCGAGGTCGTCGTCGGGACCGGCCACCCGCAGGTCGGCCTCGGGCAGCAGGGCGCGCAGCTCTTCGACGGCGCCGTCCGGGCCGTCGGCGCCGGCGCCGGGGTTGACCACCACGGTCAGGCCGCGGCCTCCGGGCAGGGCCGGCGCCTCGACAGCGGGCGGCGCTGCGGCGGCCGGCTCGGTGCCGCGCAGCGGCCACCAGCGCAGGGTGAGGGCGGCGAGGCCGGCGCCGAGGGCGGCGCCGGCCAGCACGTCGCCCGGGTAGTGCACACCGACGTACACCCGCGAGGCGATCACGCCGGCCGCGACCGGCGCCACCACGAGGCCGAGCAGCGGCGCTTCGAGGGCCACCCCGGTGGCGAAGGCCGCGGCGGAGGCGGAGTGCCCGGAGGGGAAGGAGGTGGTGGCGGGCTGGACCAGCAGCCGGCGGACGGCCGGGACCTGGTCGATGACCGGGCGCGGGCGCCGGGTGAGGCCCTTGGCGACGATGTTGGCGGACACCGAGGCGAGGGCGAGGGCGCCGACGCCGCGCAGTGCGGCCCGGCGGGCGGTGCGGTCACCGGTGGCGGCCAGGGCGGCGGCGGTGCCCAGCCAGAGCACGCCGTGGTTGGCGGCCCTGGTGAGTCTGGGCAGCACGGGGTGCGCGCCGCGCAGGCGGCTCAGCGCCACCCGGTTGAAGAGCCTGCGGTCGAGATCGTTGATCGCTCGCATGGGGCGAGCCTACGGCGGAGCGGGCCGCCGCGTCACCGACGCCCCGGCGGCGGGCGCTGTCTGATGGCGGCTCGGGGCGGTGGCGGGGGCAGCCGCGGGTGGCTCAGTCGGCGGGTCGGCCGGACGGTCGGCGGGTCTGCGGGGCGGTCGGCGGGTCGGTCGGCTGCCGGGCCTGGCCTGCGGCGGGCTCCGGGCCGGGCCGGACCCCGGGTCGGTCTCCGGGTCGGTCGTCGGGCCCGGCTTCGGGCCGGTTCTCGGGCCGCGTCCCCGGCCGTCCGTCGGACCGGATTTCGGGCGGGGGATGCAGAGGTACGCGAGGGTGGCCGCCAACAGGTAGGCGGCGGCGCCGACGGCCATGCTGGTGCGCACTCCGGTGGTGAGGTCGGCGGCGGAGGCGAGGAGCGACCCGCCGAGGGCGACCCCGGCGGCGCTGCCCACCTGGCGGGCCGTGTTGAACAGGGCGGAGACCGTACCGGCGTAGCCCGGCGGGGCGGCCGCCATCACGGTGGTGGTGGAGCCGGTGAGGGCGAAGGAGGTGCCGAAGCCGGCCGCCGTCATGGGCGCAACCAGCAGCGGGTAGGCCGGGTCGGGTCCGGCGGCGGCCCAGCCCGCCGCGGGTCGGGTCCGGCGGCGGCCCAGCCCGCCAGTCCGGCCGCCGCGACCGCCATGCCGGTGATCACCAGGGGGCGGTCGCCGGTGCGGTGGGCGAGCCGTCCCGACAGCGCCGAGGCGAACATGGTGACGGCGACCGCCGGGAAGAGCGCGAGTCCGGTGCGCAGTGCGCTGTAGCCGCGCTGGTGCTGGAAGTACAGGCTGGCGGTGAAGAGCATGCCGTAGTAGGCGAAGTTGAAGAGCAGGCCGATGACCGTCCCGCCGCTCAGCGCGCGTGAGCGCAGCAGCGGCAGCGGAAGCACGGGGGTGGCGGCCAGGTGTTCGCGCAGGACGAAGCAGCCGGCGGCGGCCAGGCACAGGGCGGCGCCGATCAGTACCAGTGGGTCCGACCAGCCCAGCCGGCCGGCCTCGTTGAGGACCGCGACGAGCAGGGCGACCGCCGCGACGACGGCGGCCTGCGCCGGGGTGTCGAGGCGGCGGTCCGGGTGGCGCGGGGAGGGCGCCACGGCGCGCCGGACCAGGGCGAGGCAGGCCAGGCCGACGGGCAGGTTGATGAAGAACACCCAGCGCCAGCCGAGGGTGGTGACCAGCAGTCCGCCCAGCAGGGGGCCGGCGGAGGCGGCGACCCCGGCGACCGAGCCCCACAGGCCGAAGGCGCGGGAGCGTTCGGCGGGTGAGGGGTAGGCCTGCTGGAGCAGGGCGAGGGAGCCGGGCACGATCAGGGCCGCGCCGAGCCCTTCGAGGAGCCGGGCGGCGACCAGGACGCTGGTGGTCGGCGCCAGTCCGCAGCCGGCCGAGGCGGCGGTGAAGACCGCGACCCCGGTGCAGAAGACGCGGCGGTTGCCCACTCGGTCCCCGAGGGCTCCGCCGGTCAGCAGCAGGCCGGCGAAGACCAGGGTGTAGCCGTCGGTGATCCACTGGATGCCGGTGAGCGAGGCGGACAGCTCGCGGCCGACCGCGGGCACCGCGACGTTGACGATGGTCACGTCCAGGATGACCATGAAGTAGCCCGCGCAGATCGCCAGCAGCGGGACCGACGCCCGGAGCGCGTCCCGGCGGTGCCGGGAGGGCCGGGCCGCCGGGCTCGGACGGGCGTCGCGCACTCGGCTCCTCCCGGCGGGCTGCAGGTGTCGGACATTCCCTCCCGTACCGCACCATACCGCCGGCCCGTGGGCGGCCCGGCTCCACCGCTCCGACCGGCCCGGCCGCCGGCCACCGGTCATCGCTCGCCATCACAGTGCTGCGTCTTACGGACATCTGACGGAGTGCCGTCGTGACCGTTCGGCGCCGGGCGGGCCGGTTAGCGTCGGGGCATGGAGATTCTGCTCACCGGCGGTGCCGGCTTCATCGGGTCCCGGATCGCGGCGCAGCTGACGGCGGCCGGCCACGGTGTCCGGGTGCTGGACGCGCTGCTGCCCGCCGTCCACCCCGGCGGCCGGCCGGCGCTGCCCGACGGCGTGGCCTTCTGGCACGGCGACGTCCGGGACCGCGCGGTGGTCGACAACGCGCTGCGCGGGGTCGACGCCGTCTGCCACCAGGCGGCGATGGTGGGCCTCGGACTCGACCTGGACGACGCTCCCGAGTACGTGGGCTGCAACGACCTGGGGACGGCGGTGCTGCTGTCGGCGATGGCCCGGGCCGGGGTGCGGGACCTGGTGCTGGCCGGGTCGATGGTGGTGTACGGCGAGGGCGCCTACCACTGTGCCGTGCACGGGCCGGTGGCGCCGGGGCCGCGCCGGGAGGCGGACCTGGACGGGGGCCGGTTCGAGCCGCCGTGCCCGCGGTGCGGCGCGCCGCTGGCGCCCGGGCTGGTCGGCGAGGACGCCGCGCTGGACCCGCGGAACGTGTACGCGGCCTCGAAGGTCGCCCAGGAACTGCTCGCCTCGGCCTGGGCCCGGGCGTGCGGCGGCCGGGTGCTGACGCTGCGGTACCACAACGTGTACGGCCCGGGGATGCCGCGCGACACCCCGTACGCGGGGGTGGCGTCGCTGTTCCGCTCGGCGCTGGCCCGCGGCGAGGCGCCGCAGGTGTACGAGGACGGCGGGCAGCGGCGGGACTTCGTGCACGTCGACGATGTCGCGGCGGCCAACCTGGCGGCGCTGGCCGCGGTCGCCGGGCGGCCGGCGGGCACTTCGCGGGCGTACAACGTGGGCAGCGGCGCGGTGCACACGGTGGGCGAGATGGCGGCCGCGCTGGCCGCGGCGTACGGCGGTCCGCCGCCGCGGGTGACCGGCCGCTACCGGCTGGGCGATGTACGGCACGTGACGGCGGACTCCGGGCGGCTGCGGGCGGAGCTCGGGTGGCGGCCTGCGGTGGAATTCGCCGCGGGGATGGCCGAGTTCGCGAAGGCGCCGCTGCGCGGCGAGCCGCAGCAGGTACCGGCGCTCTGACGCGGGACCGGGCTCCGGAGGGCTGACGCGGAGTCGGTTCTTCCCTGCTCGGCCGTCCCCGCGGACCGGTACGGTCGTCCCTGACCGGGCCCGGATCCGGGCCGGCAGGAGGGGCTGGGTGGGGTTGGGATGGGCATGGAGGCGCTGGAACCGGAGGATCCGCGGCAGCTCGGCGAGTACCGGCTGTTGCGGCGGCTCGGCGCGGGCGGCATGGGCCGGGTCTACCTGGGCCGGTCGGCGGGCGGACGGACGGTGGCGGTCAAGGCGGTGCACGGCGAGCTGGCGGCGGACGCCGAGTTCCGCACCCGGTTCCGCCAGGAGGTCGAGGCGGCGCGCCGGGTCGGCGGCCACTGGACGGCCCCGGTGCTGGACGCCGATACCGACGGCCCCCGGCCCTGGGTCGCCACCGGCTACGTGGCGGGGCCGGCGCTGGGCGCGGCGGTCCGCGAGTTCGGGCCGCTGCCGGTGTCCGCCGTCCGGGCCCTCGGTTCGGGGCTGGCCGACGCGCTGGCCGCGGTGCACGGCCTCGGTCTGGTGCACCGGGACGTCAAGCCGTCCAACGTGCTGCTGGCGCTGGACGGTCCGCGTCTGATCGACTTCGGCATCGCCCGGGCGCTGGACGCGGCGACCGCGCTGACCAGGTCGGGTTTCGTGATCGGCTCGCCCGGGTTCATGTCCCCCGAGCAGGCCCAGGGGCAGACCGCTGGTCCGGCCGGTGACGTCTTCTCGCTCGGCGCGGTGCTCGCGTACGCGGCCACCGGGGCCGCGCCGTTCGGTGAGGGGATCAGCGCGGCGGTGCTGCTGTACCGGGTGCTCCACGAGGCGCCGGACCTGACCGGTCTCGATGCGTCCCTGCGTGAGGTGGTCGGCGCCTGCCTGGCGAAGGAGCAGGCCGACCGGCCGACGCCGGAGCAGTTGCGGGACCGGCTCGCGGACGGTGCCGCACCGGGCGCGCGGGCGGGGTGGCTGCCGCCCGCGGTGTCGGAGTCGGTGGCACGGCTGGCGGTCGAGCTGCTCGGTCTGGAGTCCGCGGGCGACCACCCGGCGGCGGAACGCTCGGGGCCCGTGACCGAGTTGGACACCCCGGCACCGCCGGTGGACCGGCCGGTGGCTGACCGGCCGCCGACGGGCCCGGCCGGCCCTGTCGGCCCTGTCGGCCCCGACGGGCTCGGCCGGGGGCGGCGGCTGACGGTGCCTGCGCTGGTCGCGGGCGGTGTGCTGATCGCGGCCGCCGCGGCCGGGGCGGCGCTCTGGTACGCGGGGGACGGCGGTCCGGGCGGCCGTTCCTCGGCGGACGGGTCGGTGACGGGAGGGTCCGCCGCACTGTCGCCGTCGCCGTCCGGTTCGCCGTCCCCTTCTCCCTCGCCCTCGCCGTCGCCGTCGCCGAGCCCGTCGCGCCCGGCCGGGGTGGTGCCGGCGGTCTTCCTGGGGACCTGGCAGGGCGTGGTGACCACCACCGGCGGGCAGAAGGTCACCGCCACCTACCGCATCCAGCTGGTCCAGGGCCAGATCGGCGACACCGTGGGGCGGGCCGCCACCACGACGGCCGGGGGTGTCAGCTGCGGCGCGGCCTCGATCCTGGTGACGGCCTCGGAGCAGACCCTGGTGGTCGCCGAGTCGCTGACCACCAGCGGTTCGGGGTGCGGCGCGGAGGTGGCCGAGCAGGTCACGTTCGACCTGGAGGCCGACGGGCGCCTGCTGGTGAAGCAGGAGGGGTTCGCCGACAGCCACCTCAGCAGACAGCCGTGACCGGCCGCGCCATGACCGCCCGGGCCGTGACCGCCAGGTCCTGACGCCGCCGCCCGGGCACCGCCGCCGTCAGGTCCTGGCGGCGCGTGGGCCCCGGCGGGCGGCGCGGCGGGGGCGGCGGGTGCCGGGGGTGGCCAGGCCCAGGGTGAGGGTGATCCGGGCGCCGCCGAGCGGGCCGCGGTCGATCCGCAGGTCGCCGCCGGTGGCGGCCGCGGCCCGGCGGGCGATGTCCAGGCCGAGCCCGGTGGAACCGGCGCTGGTGCCACGGGCGAGGGCGCCGTCGGGGTCGAGGATGCCGGGCCCGGCGTCCTCCACGGTGAGCAGCACGCTCTGCGCGGTGCGCGTCACCCGCAGCGCGAACGGCGTGCCGGCGGCGGTGTGCCGGAAGACGTTGCCGACCAGCGAGTCGATCACGGCCGTCAGGTCGTCCTCGGGCAGGTCGACGGGGGTGGGCTCGCAGGTGACCTCGAGTTCGCAGGGCCGGTCCTGTGCCTCGGCCAGGGTGGCCCAGAACCCGGCCCGGCGGCGGAACGCGTCGGCCGCCTGGACCACCGCGTCGGGCGCACCGGAGGCGGGGCGGGGCGGACGGCCGGGCCCCACCGGCGGGGCCTTGCGGCCAATCTGATGATACGTCAGTCTATGGATGGCAAAGCCTTGTTCATCTTGGCTTACATCATCACGAGAGGGCCGCCGCCATGGCACTGCCCCTGCGCCACTCCTCCCACCGCGCGCTCGCCGCCCTGGCCGTCACGGCCGCACTGGCACTCGGCGCCGCCCAACCCGCCACCGCCGCCGCCCCGCCCGAGGGCGTCGTCGCGGGCGCGGACAGCCCGGGCGCCGTCCCCGGAAGCTACCTGGTCATCCTGCGGCCCACCCTGGCGAAGGCCACCGCGTCCGCGGGCGCGACGCTCGCCCACCGCTACGGCGGCACGCTGCGCCGGACCTTCGGTGCCGCCCTGAACGGCTACTCGGTGCAGCTGTCCGACCGCCAGGCCCGCCGGCTGGCCGCCGACCCGGCGGTGGCCGAGGTGGTGCAGAACCACCGGGTCGCCGCCGACACCACCCGTACCGGCCTGCCCTCCTGGGGCCTGGACCGGATCGACCAGAAGCGCCTGCCGCTCGACGACCGCCTGACCACCGTGGATTCGGGCGGCCAGGGCGTCACCGCGTACGTCATCGACACCGGGGTGCTGGTCACCCACGACGAGTTCGGCGGCCGGGCCTCCTCCGGCTACGACGCCGTCGACCTGGACGGTGACGCGGACGACGGCAACGGCCACGGCACCCACGTGGCCGCGACCATTGCCGGCAGCAGCTTCGGCGTCGCCCCGAAGGCCGCCGTGGTCGCCGTCCGGGTGCTCGACGACGACGGCTCCGGCACTACCGAGCAGGTGGTCGACGGGATCGACTGGGTCACCAGGAACGCCCACAAGCCGGCCGTCGCCAACCTCAGCCTGGGCAGCGACCCCGACGACGCGCTGGACGCGGCGGTCCGCAACTCGATCGCCTCCGGCATCACCTACGCCGCCGCGGCCGGCAACCAGGGCGTCGACGCCTCCGAGCACTCGCCCGCCCGGGTGCAGACCGCGATCACCGTCGGGGCCACCGACCGGGACGACCACCGCGCCTGGTACTCCAACTACGGCCCGCTGGTGGACCTGTTCGCCCCCGGCAGCGACATCACCTCGGCCTGGATCGGCTGGGACGAGTCCGAGAACACCATCTCCGGCACCTCGATGGCCACCCCGCACGTGACCGGCGCCGCCGCGCTCTACCTGGCCGGCCACCGCACCGCCACCCCCGCCCAGGTCGCCGCGGCGCTGACCGGCGCGGCCTCGCCCGGCTCGGTGCAGCAGGATCCCGGCGACGACACCACCGACCGGCTGCTGTACGTCGGCACCACGCCGATCCCGCCGCTCGGCAAGCGGTTCGACAACACCACCCCGGTCACCGTCGACAACAACACGGCCGAATCGCCGATCACCGTCACCGGCGTCCCCGGCCGGGCCCCGGCGATGCTCGACGTCCACGTCTCCGTCACCCACTACTGGCCCGCGGACCTGACGGCCGACCTGATCGCGCCGGACGGCCGCAGCTACCGGGTGATGACGGCCTCCGACGACCTGCTGCCGTCCCCGTACCACGTGCTGATCGGCGTCAACGCCTCCGCCTCGCCCGCCAACGGCGTCTGGCGGCTGCGGGTGTACGACCCGGCCGAGTCGTTCGGCGGGCAGCTGGACGGCTGGGCGCTGCAGTTCTGACCCGCCGGCCGCGGGTCAGCCGACCGCGGCCGCCGCCGACGGCAGGGCGATCTCGAAACAGCACCCACCGGAGACGTTGCGGACACTCGCCCGGCCGGCGTGCGCCTCCACGATGCCCCGGACGATCGCCAGGCCGAGGCCCGCGCCGGTGTCGCCCTGGTGCGGGCCTGCGCCCTGGCCCGCGGCCTGGTCCGGCGCGGTCCTGGGGGTACGGGCGCTTCCGCCGCGCCAGCCGGTCTCGAAGACCCTCGGCAGGTCGTGCTCGGGAATGCCGCCGCAGCCGTCGGTCACCGAGACCAGCACTTCATCGGCCTCGCGGCGGGCGGCGACCGCCACCACCCCGTCGGCCGGGGTCGAGCGGATCGCGTTGACCAGCAGGTTGCCCAGCACCCGGGTGATCTCCCGGCCGTCGACCTCGACCGGCTCGGCGGCCACCAGGGCGCCCTCCAGCCGGACCCCGCGCTCGCGGGCCAGCGGGTGGGCGCCCGCGATGGCGTCGCCGACCAGGTCGTAGACCGACACCCGGGCGGGGGTCAGGGTGAGCACCCCGGCCTGGATCCGGGACAGCTCGAACAGGTCGTCGACCATCCCGGTGAGCCGGTCCACCTCGGTGCGGATCCGCATCAGGTAGCGGGCCGGGTCCTCGGCCACACCGTCCTCCAGCGCCTCGGCCATCGCCCGCAGGCCCGCCAGCGGGGTGCGCAGGTCGTGCGAGATCCAGGCGATCAGCTCCCGGCGGGAGTGCTCCAGCATCTGCTCGCGCTGCCTGGACTCGGCCAGCCCGGCACTGGTGGCGGCCAGCTCGGCGCTGAGCGCGGCCAGTTCCGAGCCGAGCGGCTCACTGGGTGCGGTGAACCCGGCGTCGCTGCCGACCGTCCGGGCCGCCACCGTGAGCGCCCGGCTGCCCGCGACCACCTGGCGGCCCAGCACCGCAGCGGTGACCAGCGAGACGGCCGCGGCCATCAGGGTCACCGTGATCACCACCCCGAGGTCGTGGTGCGAGAGGAACATCGCCTGCGCCACGGCGAGCGTGCCGGCCGTCATGGCGAGGACCGTGACCAGCGCCACGATGAGCAGCGAGAGCGCGACCGAGCGGCGGCGCAGCAGGCGGACCACGGGCCAGCCCAGCAGGCCGGCGGAGGCGGCGCCGAGCGCGGCGAACAGGGCGATCAGCAGCAGGTCGTTCACGGTGGTTCAGCCCTTCGCCGGGTCGAAGCGGTAGCCGACGCCCCAGACGGTGCTGATCAGCACCGGGGCGGCGGGGTCGTCCTCGATCTTCTCGCGCAGCCGGCGGACGTGGACGGTGACGGTGGACTGGTCGCCGAACTCCCAGCCCCAGACGCGCTGCATCAGCTCTTCCCGGCCGAACGCCGTACCGGGGTGCCGGATCAGGAACGCCAGCAGGTCGAACTCGCGCAGGGTGAGCGAGAGTTCGCGTCCGGCCCGGTGGGCGCGGCGGGCCTGCTGGTCGAGCGTGAGGTCACCCGCGGTCAGCGGGCCCCCGGCCGGGGCAGCGAGTCCGGCGCGGCGCAGCACGGACTGGATCCGCAGGACCAGCTCGCGCGGGCTGAAGGGCTTGGTGACGTAGTCGTCGGCGCCGAGTTCCAGGCCGAGGATGCGGTCGGCCTCGTCGCCCTTGGCGGTGAGCATCACCACCGGCAGGTCGGCGCCGGCCTCGGTGGCGCGCAGCCGGCGGCAGACCTCCAGGCCGTCCAGGCCGGGCAGCATCAGGTCGAGGACGACCAGGTCGGGCCGGTGTTCGGCGGCGGCGGCGAGCGCCTGGTGGCCGTCGGCGGCGCGGTCGACCCGGTAGCCCGCGCGGTGCAGGTAGCCGGTGACGACCTCGGCGACGGTGGGGTCGTCGTCGACCACGAGGATGCGGCCGGTGGAGGGTGTCTGGATCACGTCTCCGAGGATAGGGAGGCGGGGCGGGCGGCTCCGACCGCCGGGGTGCCCCGTACGACTTCCGTAAGGTGCCGATGCGGCAATTGTCCCGATTCCCCGGGGTAGCTTCGGCGCGTGACGAGTCTCTCCCTGTCCCGTTCCCCCGTTCCCCGTCCCGTCGATGCGGCGCCCGTCGACGTGGTGCTGCCCTGCCTGGACGAGGCGGCGGCGCTCCCCTGGGTGCTCGGCCGGATCCCGTCCGGCTGGCGCGCGATCGTGGTGGACAACGGCTCCTCGGACGGCTCCGCCGAGCTGGCCCGCTCGCTCGGTGCCACCGTGGTGGCCGAGCCGCGCCGGGGTTTCGGCGCCGCCTGCCACGCCGGGCTGCTGGCCGCCACCGCCGAGCTGGTCTGCTTCATGGACTGCGACGGTTCCCTCGATCCGCGCCAACTCCCCCTGGTGACCGGCCCGGTGCTGGACGGCAGCGCCGACCTGGTGCTCGGCCGGCGCCGCCCGACCGCCCGCGGCGCGTGGCCGCTGCACGCCAGGATCGCCAACGCCGAGCTGGCCAGGCGCCTGCGGGCCCGGACCGGCGCCGCCCTGCACGACCTGGGGCCGATGCGGGCCGCCCGCCGGGAGCGGCTGCTGGCGCTCGGCCTCGGCGACCGCCGTTCCGGCTACCCGCTGGAGATGGTGCTGGCCGCCTCCGCGGCCGGGATGCGGATCGCCGAGCGGCCGGTGGAGTACCGGCCCCGGGCCGGCCGTTCGAAGGTCACCGGGACGGTGCGCGGCACCCGGCAGGCCGTCCACGACATGCGGGCGGTGCTGGCCGCCCCGCCGCCGACCCTGCTGGTGATCGCCAAGGAGCCGGTCCCCGGGCGGGTGAAGACCCGGCTGACGCCCGCCTGTACGCCGGTCCAGGCCGCCGCCCTCGCCGAGGCCGCGCTCGTGGACACCCTGGCGGCGCTCTCGGCGGTACCGGCCGGCCGGCGGCTGCTGGTCCTGGACGGTACGCCGGGCCGCTGGCTGCCGCCCGGCTGGGAGGTGGTCCCGCAGGTCCCGGGCGGGCTGGACGTCCGGCTCGCCGCGGCCTTCGCCGAGGCCGGCCCGGACGCGCCCGCGCTGCTGGTCGGCATGGACACCCCGCAGCTCACCGCCGCCGCCCTGGCCGAACCGCTCTCCCCCGCGCAGCGCGCCGGGACCGACGCCTGGTACGGCCCGGCCGCGGACGGCGGGTTCTGGGCGCTGGGCCTGGCCCGTCCGGACGCGGCGCTGGCCCGCAGGCTGCTGGTGGGGGTCGAGATGTCGACCGCGCGCACCGGCGCCGAGCTGCTGGCGCGGCTGGCGGCGGAGGGGCTGGTGGTGCGTGGCCTCGGCGAGCTGACGGACGTGGACACGGTCGAGGACGCCCGGCTGGTGGCCGGGCAGGCACCCGGCGGCCGGTTCGCGGCCCGCTGGACCCAGGTCGCCGCATCACAGGCCACCACATCACAGGCCACCGCGCCACAGGCCACCACATCACAGGCCACCGCGCCACAGGCCACCACACCACAGGCCGCCGCGGCGACGGCCGGACCGGCGACGGCGGTCCGCCGATGACCACGGCCACGCTGCCCTGGACCGACGACCCGTTCGCCGAGGCGATGCGGACCGGCCGCGGACCGCTGTGGCTGCGGCGCCCGGACGGCACCCGCCAGGTGCTGGAGGTGGACCGCTGGATCGGGCCCGTGGCCGGCGCCGACCACGGTCTGCTGCTGCGCTGCCTGGACTCCGGCCGGCCGGTGCTGGACATCGGCTGCGGGCCCGGCCGGCTGGTCGCGGAGCTGCTGGCGCTCGGTGTCCCGGCGCTCGGGGTGGACGTCACCCGCGACGCGGTGGCCCGGACGCTCGGCATCGGCGGGCTGGCGCTGTGCCGCTCGGTGTTCGAGCGGCTGCCCGGGGAGGGCCGCTGGGGCACCGCCCTGCTGGCCGACGGCAACCTCGGCATCGGCGGCGACCCCGACGCGCTGCTGCGGCGGGCGGCCCTGCTGCTCGCACCCGGCGGCCACCTGCTGGTGGAGGTCGAGCCGGCCCCGCTCGACGAGCGGCTGACCGTCCGGGTCGAGGGCCCGGGCGGGCGGCTCGGCCCGCCGTTCGCCTGGGCCCGCCTTGGCGCCGACGCCACCGTGCGCCGGGCGGCGCCGGCCGGGCTGACGGAGATCGAGCGCTGGTCCTCGCACGGCCGGTCCTTCCTCGCCCTGCGCCGTGACGGCCCGCGTTCGGCTGCCCGTGACCGATCGTGATCAAGCGGCCGAAACCGGTGGCGCGCACGGCGTCCGGTTGCTTTGATGCGCTGTGCACTTCTCGGAAACCGACACCAGGTCCCTGCTCGACCAGATCGAGCGCTACTACGACGCCGTACCCCGTTCCTCCGCCAGGGCCGAGGACTTCGGGCCGCTGACGCTCTTCGTACCGACCGCGGGCAGCTGGCCGTTCTACGGGCGGCCGGCCCTGGCCTGGCAGGGCCCGGCGGCGACCGCCGGCGATGTCCGGCGGGTGCGGGAGCGGCAGCGCGAACTGGGCCTGCCGGAGACCTTCGAGTGGGTCGACGAGAACGCGCCGGGGCTCCGGGCGGCGGTGGAGGCCGCCGGGCTGACCGTGCACGCGCACCCGCTGATGGCCCTCGACCCCGGCGCGCCCACGCCGCCGTCGGACCCGTCGGTCCGGCTGCTCGCCGCCGACGCACCGGAGCTGGCGTCCGCGCTGGCCGTGCCGCGGGTGGCGTTCGCCGAGCCCGGCACCGCGGTCGGCACCGCGGGCGCGGCCGAACTGGCGGCGTTCACCGCGGTGGTGGAACGCGACGGCACCGTGGACCGGGTGGCGGCGCGGATCCGGGCCGGGCTGACGGTGACCGCCGCCGCGCTGGCCGCCGACGGCTCCGCGCGCTGCTCGGGCATGCACCAGCCGGCGGACGGCGTCACCGAGGTGGTCGGCGTCGGCACCCTCCCGGACGCCCGCCGCCGGGGCCTGGCCCTGGCGGTCACGGCCTCTCTGGTGGCCGACGCCCGGGCGCGCGGGGCCGGCACGGTGTTCCTGTCCGCGGGTGACGAGGACGTGGCCCGGGTCTACGCCCGGGCGGGCTTCCGCCGGGTCGCCACCGCGCTGATCGCCGAGCCGGCCGAGTCGGCCTAGCAGCCCGGCTGACCGGCTGACCGGCTGACCGGCTGACCGACTGACCGGCTGACCGACGGCCCGGCCGACCGAACGCGGCACCGTGGGTCGTGGCGGCTGCCGATCACCACGACGGTGCCCGCCGTCGGGTCGCGCCACGGCCCGGTGCACCGGTTCGCGGCGGCCGGCCGGGAGGCGCACGGCTCCGCAGCCCGGCGGCCGGTCAGGAGGGCAGCGGGCCCGCGTCGGTCAGCAGCGGCGCCAGCAGGTCGCCGTCGGCGGCGTGGCGTTCCAGCACCTGGTCGGGGGTGAACGACAGCTCCTCGGCCCGGGTGCACGCCTCGATCTCCGCCCAGCTCACGGGCGCGGAGACCCCCGGGACGGCGGTGGCCCGCAGGGTGTACGGCGCGGCGGTGGTCTTGGCCGTCGCGTTCTGCGACCAGTCGACGAAGACCCTCCTCCGGCGCAGCGCCTTGGCCATCCGGGACACCACCAGGGCGGGGTGGTCGGCGGCGAGCCGTTCGGCCAGGGCCTTGGCGTAGCCGCTGACCGCCTTGGCCGGGGCGGGGGTCAGCGCCGCGTACAGGTGCAGTCCCTTGCTGCCGGAGGTCTTGGGGTGGGCGTGCAGGCCGTCGGCGGCGAGGTGGTCGCGGATCAGCAGGGCGACCCGGCAGCAGTCGGTCAGGTCGGCGCCGGGGCCGGGGTCGAGGTCGACCACCAGCCGGTCGTGGTGGGTGGGGCCGGTGTCGGCGGTCCACTGGGGGACGTGCAGTTCCAGGGCGTAGCCGTTGGCGACGGTCATCAAGGTGGCCAGGTCGTCGACGGCGACCCGGTCCTTGGGGCCCTCGTGGGTGGGGACGGTGAGGGTGTGCACCCATTCGGGCAGGCCGGGCGGCGGGTTCTTGGCGAAGAAGCCCTCCTCGCCGATGCCGGCCGGGAATCGCAGGAAGGTCGCGGGGCGGCGCAGCAGGTGCGGCAGCATCGCGGGGGCGATCTGCGCGTAGTAGTAGAGCGCCTCGCCCTTGGTCCACCCGGTGGCCGGCCACAGCACCTTGTCGAGGTGGGACAGGACCAGGCGGCGGCCCTCGACTTCCGTGACCTGGCGCTCCGGCATAACGTGGTAGATCCCCGCGAAAGGGATGGGCTATGCCACAGGTCACCTGGAAGGGCGTCATCACGTTCGGGCTGGTCAGCGTGCCCGTGCAGCTGTACGCCGCGACCGAGGAACACAGCGGGCCGACCCTGCACCAGGTGCATGCGAAGGACGGCTCGCGGATCCGGTTGAAGCGCTTCTGCGAGGTGGAGGGCGTCGAGGTCCCGTACAGCGAGGTGGTCAAGGGATTCGAGTCGCCGGACGGGCGCCAGGCGGTGCTGGAGGACGCGGACCTGGCCGAGCTGCCGCTGCCCAGCAAGAAGATCATCGACGTGCTGGCCTTCGTCCCGGCGGACTCCATCGACCCGCTGATGCTGAACAAGGCGTACTACGTGTCGACGGCGGACAAGGCGCCGGCCAAGCCGTACGTCCTGCTGCGTGACGCCTTGGTGGAGTCCGGTCAGATCGCGGTGACCAAGGTGACCATGCGGACCAGGGAGTCGCTGGCGGTGCTGCGCGTGCACGGCGACGCGCTGGTCCTGCAGACCTGCCTGTGGCCGGACGAGGTGCGCTCGGCCGAGGGGATCGCGCCGGACGAGAGCGTCACCGTGCGGCCTCAGGAGCTGAAGATGGCCCGGTCGCTGATGGACACCCTGTCGGAGGACTTCGACCTGTCGGCGCTGCACGACGAGTACCAGCAGGCGCTGGAGCAGGTCATCGAGGCCAAGCTGGCCGGGGTCGAGGCCCCGCACGGCGAACTGGAGCCGGCCGAAGGGGCGGGCGCGGATGTGATCGACCTGATGTCGGTGCTGCGCAGCAGCGTGAAGGCGGCCAAGGAGGGCCACGGCAAGGCGGCCTCGCCGGCTGCCGGCGAGGCGGCGGACGACGACGCGGAGGACGGGGACGGCGGGGAGGCGTCGGCGGCGCCCCCGAAGAAGAGCGCCCGGAAGCCGGCGAAGAGCGCAGCGGCCCGCGGCGCCGCCAAGAAGACCACGGCCGCCTCCGGGACGGCCGCGAAGAAGTCCACGGCCAAGAAGACCGCCGCGAAGCGGTCGGCGCCCCGCCGGGTCTCCTGACCGGGCGGCAGGGCCGTCCCGCCCGCGGGCGATGGGCGGACGGCCCGGCGGCTCAGGCGGTGCGCGCGGCCGGCTGGTTGTCCGCGCTGAGGACGTCGCCCGCGGAGGCCGATCCTGCTGCCCGCCGGAGGGCGCCGATCCCCGGGTCCGTGATCGACACGGTGATCGTGAAGGGGGGCGGGCCGGTGATGGTGCGGTGGGAGTCGGTCGGGGCGGTGAGCCGTTGCTGGACAGCGAGGCCGTCGACGCCCGGGCACAGGGCCTCGACCGGGAGCGTGAGCTGCGCGGTCCCGCCGGTGGCCGGATCGATCCGCAGGCTGCCCGACGGGGTGCGCCGGACCGTGTCGCCGACGGAGACGGGCAGGTCGTAGGCTCCGCCGACCAGGCCGTCGGGGCCCTCGATCTCGACCGCCACGCCCTGCGCGCCCAGCGGCGCGGCCAGGTCCAGCGGCGCCGGACCGCCGGGGCCGAGCAGCAGGCCGATGGTGAAGCGGCCGGGGTCGTCCCCCGACTCCTTCTCGAAACCGTAGGAGCCGAGGACCAGTTGGGGACCCGGGCGGTCGGTGGCCCCCGGTCCGCCGGGCGCGGTGGATCCGGCCGGCTGCGGGAAGTGGTGGTAACCCTTGGCGCCGCACCTGCTGCCGTCGGAGGTCCCGCCACCGGGCAGCGCGACGTCCCGGGTCGGCCGGCCCGGGGTGACCGCGCCCGGGCGGGCGGCCGGTGCCTTCCCGTCGGGCCAGGCGGAGAGGGCGAGGAGGACGGCGGCCACGGCGACGACCACGGCCACCACGGAGCGCCAGTTCCGGAAGCGGCCCCGGCGCGCGGCGGCCGGTCCCTCGGATCCGGGCGACCAGCGGCGTCCGCCGGGATCCACCGGTTCCTCGGTCCGCCAGCGGGCGGACAGCATCCGGGTCCGCGCGGAGGGTTCCTTGACGGCGGCGGCCCGGACGAAGCGCTCGTCCAGGACGAGCCCGTCGAAGGGGTCCCGGCTGCTCGGGTCGGGCCCGTCGTGGGGGCCCGGGTGAGGGTCATCGGCTATCGGCACCGGCTCATTATGGCGAGCCGGCCCGACGCCGGGACCGGCCGGGTGGCGGCCCGCACCGGACCCGCCGGACCTGCCGGACCTGCCGGACGGTCCGGGCGGCAGTCAGTGCACCCGGACCGGCGACGCGGCCTCCCAGGCGAACCCGTCCGGGTCGTCGAGCGGTCCGGCGTCGCCGCTGATCGCGAGCCGGTGCGAGCCGGTCCCGTCGACCGGCACCCCGAGGTCCTTGGCCAGGGCGCGGCGTCCGTACAGCGCGAGCTTGACCGCGCCCGACGGGCCGGCGAACTCGACGTACTTCTTGCCGAAGCTCCTCGCCACGGTGAGGCCGTGGCCGACGTAGAACCGCCGGCTCTCGGCCACGTCCGCCGTGCCCAGCAGCAGCACGGCCTCGTCGATCCGTCCGGTCGCGGGGCCGGTGTCCTTCTTCGCCGAGGTCGCGACCTTCCAGATCGTGCCGTCGGGGGCCCGGACGACACCGCCGTAGCCCCAGAACGACTTCGCGGCGGGCTTCAGCGCGGTGGCGCCGGCCTCGACCGCGGCGTCGACGAGGCGGTCGACGTCGGCGGGGCGGGCGACCGTGAGGGCGAGCGCGAACCCGCGGAAGCCGGTGGTCGGCGTGTCCGCCGCCCGCAGCCGCAGCTGCAGCGCGGCGCCCGGTCCGAAGGCGGCGTAGAAGCGTTCGGCGGCCGCGAGATCGGCCACCTCGAGGGTGACGGAGTGAATGGAAGCCATGACAGTCACGCTAGTTGGCGTCCCGGCGCGGGTGCTTCTCCATTCCTGACCGGTCCGGCCGGGGGTGGGAAGGGGGGGTGGGGAGGGCCCTACCTCCGGCGCTGCGGCCAGCCCCAGCGACAGGGCGGCGGAGCGCGGGCGAGAGTGAGCGTCATGACGACACCATCACGTCCCACGGGCGGGCGCGGGAGCGTCCGCGCGGTCCGGTCCGGCAGGTCGCCCGGCCGGCGGCCCGCGGCCCGCACCCGGCGCCTCGTCACGGCGGCGGCGCTGGTCGCGGCGGTCCTGGCGCCGACCACCGCGACCGCCGCCGGGTCACCGGAGGCGGCCACCGCCGGCGCCGTCACGGCCGCCGGCCGTCCGGCGCCGCCGCTGAGCTGGACGGCGTGCCCGTTCCCCGGTTCGCCGGCGGAGCTCCAGTGCGCTTCGATCCAGGTGCCGGTGGACTACGCGCACCCCGGCGGCGCGACGGCCACGGTCACCGTGGACCGGCTCCGGGCGACCGGCGGGCACCCCGTCGGCAGCCTGTTCTTCGACCCCGGCGGCCCCGGCGGCTCGGGCACCCGAGCCGTGTACGCGGAGTCCCTCGGGATGCACCTGTTCTCGGCCGCGACCCGGGAGAACTTCGACCTGATCGGCCTGGACCCGCGCGGTGTCGGACTCAGCAGCGCGGTCCACTGCGACCCGGAGCCGCTCAACCGTCAGGTCTCGCTGTTCCCGGTGGACGAGGCCGGTTTCGAGCGCCTGGTCACCCGCAACCGGGACCTCGGCGAGAGCTGCCGCCGTCTCACCGGCCCCCTGCTGGACCACCTCGACACCGTCAGCGCCGCCCGCGACCTCGAGGCCCTGCGGCAGGCGCTCGGCCAGGGGAAGCTGAACTATCTGGGCCTGTCCTACGGTTCCCAGCTCGGCGCGACGTACGCCGGCCTGTTCCCGGACCGGATCCGGACCCTGGCGCTGGACGGCGCGCTCGACCACTCGCTGTCCCTGACCTCGCTGCTGACCGACGAGGCCCGCGCGTACGAGGACTCATTCACCCGGTTCGCGGACTGGTGCGCCCGGGACGACTCCTGTGCCCTGCACGACACCGACGTGGGGCAGCTGTTCGACGGCCTGGTGGCCGCCGCCGACCGTATGCCGATCCCGGCGCCGGGGTGTGCCGGGGCGGGCGGCTGCCGGACGTCGGTGACCGGTGAGGACCTCCGGCTCGACCTGCAGGGCCTGCTGCTGTTCCCGTCCCGCCGTGGCGACCTCGCCCTCGCGCTGCGGCAGGCGCAGAACGGCGACGCCTCGGCGTTCTCCCAGTCCGTCGCCGCCGGCCCGGCCGACGACGAGGCCAACGGCAGCGCGATCGCGATCGAGTGCCAGGACTGGCCGACCCCGGTCCGGACCCTGGACGACCTGCGGCGGCTGCAGCGGCTCGGGCGCACGGTGGCGCCCCGGTTCGGCGGCGCGTCGCAGTCCTGGACCATCCTGGCCGGGTGCGTCGGCTGGCCGGCGCCGGTGACCAACCCGCCACGGCCGTACGGCGCCCCGCAGGCGCCGCCGATCCTGATCACCAATGCCACCCACGATCCCTCGACGGCGTACCCGTGGGCGGTCCGGATGCACCGCGGCCTGCCCTCCAGCGCACTGGTGACCCGGGAGGGCGACGGCCACACCAGCTACCTGGCCCAGGGCGCCAGCCGTACCAGGGACGCCATCGACGCCTACCTGGTCACCGGCCGGGTGCCACCGCCGGGCACCGTCTACCGGGACTGACCGGGCCGGCCGGACCCGGAGCCGCCGGGGCCGGGACGACCGGCCCCGGGCGGGGTGCTCAGGCGGCGAGGCGGGCGCTGACGGCCTTGGCCTTGGCCGCGGCGTCCTCGTGCGCCTTGGCCTTGGAGGCGTCGGCGGTCTCGATGAAGTCGGCCAGCGCGGGGTTGACCCGGGCGAGCGTGAACTCCGGCACCACGAAGTCGACCTCCAGGCCGAGCATGCCGGAGAGCACCTTCTCCAGGTAGGTGGTGACGAACTCGAAGCTCTCGCGCGGGCTGCCCGGGCCGTACGAGCCGCCGCGGGCGGAGACCACGGTGACCGGGGTGCCGGCCGCGGAGGGCCGCTCGCCGGCGGTGCGGCCCATCAGGATCACCTGGTCCAGCCACGCCTTGAGGCTGGAGGGGATGGTGAAGTTGTACATCGGGGTGCCGATGACGACGGCGTCGGCCTGCTCCAGCTCGGCCATCAGGCGCTCGCGCAGCTCGTACGCGGCCTGCTGCTCGGGGCTGCGGTGCTCGGCGGGGACGAAGCCCGCGGTGATGCCGGCGGCGTCCAGGTGCGGGACGTTCTCGGCCGCGAGGTCCCGGTAGACGACCGTGCCGTCGGGGTTCTGGGCCAGCCACTCGGCGCGGAAGGTCGCGGAGACCTCGCGGGAGACGGAGCCCTCGGTCAGTGCGGACGAGTCGATGTGCAGCAGCGTGGGCATAGCATGCCTCCCTTTCGGTAGTAACTGCAGCTTGGTGCGCAGCTGTCATTACAGTAGCAGCTTACTTTTAATAAGCCACTAGCGGAGGGGCAGTAGTCTGGTGGCATGGCGCAGGAAGCAGCACCACAGACCCACACGGCCTGTACCGGGGTGGACCTCGGCATCACCCGTGTCTTCGCCCTGCTCGGCAAACGCTGGACGGGCCTGGTGGTGGCCGTCCTCGGCGACGGGCCGGCCCACTTCGCCGAGCTTCGCCGCGCCATCCCGGGCATCAGCGAGCGCATGCTCTCCGACCGGCTCGCCGAACTCGCCGAGGCCGGTCTGGTGCTGCGCGAGGTCGACGAGGGCCCGCCGCTGCGGGTCCGCTACCAGCTCACCGAGTCCGGCTGCGCGCTCGGCCCCGCCATGACCGAACTGCGCACCTGGGCCGAACGGCACCTGCCCGCCACCCCGCCCGGCACCTGCTGACCCCGCCGCGCCGGTACCGGCGGGCGGGGGGAACTGCCCGCGGGCAACGCGAAGTCCCCGGGGCGGCGGGGTGCCGCGCCCGGGGACGGTGTCGGGGGACGGGGTGGGTCAGCTGTCGCTGCCGTCCAGGGCCGAGTCGGGGATCCACGAGCCGTGGATGCCGGCGGTGACGCGGCGGGGCAGGTGGACGGTGGCGACCCGGTCGAGGCCGGAGGCGTTCAGGACCAGCAGCTGCGAGGCGTCCTGCTTGAGGTCGGAGACGACCGTGAGCAGGTAGCCGTCGTCCTCGTTGACGGCGCCGGCCGCCGGGACGAACACCGCCTCGCTGGGCAGCCGGGCGTCGCCGATCTGGTGGATGCGGCGGGCGCCGGTGGTGCGGTCGTACTTGACCACGCCGTAGCCGCCGAAGCCCTCCTGGTCCGGGAAGGAGACCGCGTACTGGTAGCGGTTCTCGGCGCCCAGGTAGTCCTCGTTGAGGGTCGGGAACTCCACCGCCAGGTCGTCGATGATCTGCTCGTCGACGGTCCCGGCCGCCGGGTCGATCACCCAGCGCCGCGTGTAGGAACGGGTGTTGGGCTCGGTGCCGCGGCCGGGCGCGCCGACCCACCAGTTCCAGGACAGCCGGAACCCCTCCTGGTCCACGGTGGGGCCCTCCAGCACGATCCGGCCCTGGCCGTCCTCGTACGCGTTGGAGGTGTGCAGCATGTTGCCGGGCTCGATGGAGAACCAGCGGACCTTGGCCGCGCCGCCCTCGCCGCGCGGCATCACGCCGATCCGGGACGGCTGGCGGTCGCTCCAGCCGTACGGGATGCCGGAGTGCTCGTTCGGGTCGAAGGTGACGCTGCCCTCGATGAAGACCACGTGGTGGCGGGTGATGGCGAAGTCGTGCTTCAGGGAGGCGGTCGCGCCCGGGACGTCGGCGCTGTACAGCAGCTCCCCCTTGGCGTCGGCGACGTGGTAGGTCAGGAACGGCGGGAACGGCGACGAGCCGAAGAAGTGCAGCTCCCCCGTCACCGGGTCGGCCTTGGGGTGCGCGGTCATGGCGGTCCGCAGCTTGCCGTCGAAGTCGTAGGCACCGACGGTGTCCAGGTCCCGGGTCAGCTCGAACGGCAGGTTGGCCTCGCAGAGGGCGAGCAGGCGTCCGCCGTGCTCGATGACGTGGGTGCCGGCGGTGCTGGCGGTCAGGTCGGGGCCGTGCTCGGTCATGTACGGCGCGCCGTCGAGGGCCGGGGTGTGCACCCAGCGGTTGCGGTACCACTCGGCGCGGCCGTCACGCAGCCGGATGCCGTGGACCATGCCGCTGCCCTTGAACCAGTGGGTGGGGGTGACGCCGGGCTTGGGGTTGTGGCCGTTGCGGATCAGCCGGCCGGTCAGCTCCGGGGGCAGGGTGCCCTCGACGGTGAGCGCGGTGGCGGTGATCTCGTCGGCGACGGGGGTGTAGTGGCCGGTCAGGTACGGCTTGCTGGTCATGTTCGGTTCCTCGGATCGTAGGGGTTGATCAGGCGGGTCTGGCGTGCGTGAGTGGGGCAGCGGTGCTCCGCGGTCTCAGAGCTTCTGCTCGGCGCGGGACTTGAGGCAGTCGAGCCAGTTCTCCAGGGAGGTCTGCAGGGCCGTGGCCAGTTCCTCCACTGCGGCCTCGACGGGGGTGCCGCTCCAGGACTCCTCGGTGTGGACGGCGACCCGGTCGCCGCTCTGCTCGAAGGTCCAGGTGTGGATGCCGACGATGCCCTCGACGGTCCCGCCCCAGACGATCCGCCGTCCGGGTACGAGTTCGCGGATGGTGGAGGTGATGCTCAGCCCGTGGGTGCGCCAGATGAAGCTGCTGCCGACCGCCAACGGGCCGGCGAGCTTGGCCTGGTCGATGTCGACGTTCCAGACCGGCCAGTTGTCGATGTCGGTGTGCAGCGACCACACGGTGTCGAGCGGGGCGTCGATCAGCGTGGTCAGCCGGACGACGACGGGGGCGGCGGTGTCGATGGTGTGCATGCGCGGTCCTTGCGGGTACGGGTGGTGGGGGTGAGGACGGATCGGGTGGCCCGGTGGGCGGGTCCGGATCAGCGGGCGGGCGTGGGATCGGTGGGTGCGGTCTCGGCGGGCAGGCTCCGCGGGGCCGGCGCCGCGGCCGCGGTCCGAGTGCCCGGGGCGGTGGGGCGGGCGCGGCGGGTGAGTACCAGGGCGAGCAGTGCGGTGACCACCAGGACCGCGGCCGAGACGGCGAACGCGGTGCGGTAGCCGGCGGTGAGTGCCGCCAGGTGCGGCTGGTGGGCCGGTGCGTGGGCGGTGACGGACCCGGCCAGGGTGGCCAGGGCGGCGAGGCCGATCGCGCCGCCGACCTGGCGGGTGGTGTTCACCAGTCCGCCGGCCAGGCCCGCGTCCTGAGGCGGGACACCGTCCACGGCGAGCGCGGTGAGCTGGACGAACGCGGTGCTCAGGCCGAGGCCGATCAGGATGCTCGGGCCGAGGATGTCGGCCAGGTAGCTCCCGTCGACGGAGATCCGGGACAGCCACAGCAGCCCGGCGGCCTCGGTGAGCAGGGCCGCGGTCACGGTGGCGGTGGCGCCGATCCGCCGGGAGATCCGCGGTGAGAGCGCGGCGCCGAGCATGTTGGCCCCGGCGAGCGGGAGTTGGCCGGCGCCGGTGGCCAGGGCGCTGGCCCCGAGGACCTGCTGCTGGTAGAGCGGCAGGAAGAAGAACAGTGCGATCCACACCGAGCCCAGCAGCGCCATCAGCAGGTTGCCCGCGGCGACCCGGCCGGTGGCGAACAGCCTCGGCGGTATCAGCGCGTCCGTGCGGCGCCGCTCGATCACGGCGAAGGCCACCAGCAGCGCGGCGGCGCCAGCCAGGGCGCCGAGCACCGAGGGGTCCGTCCACCCCGCGGAACGCGCGGTGGTCAGCCCCCAGACGAGGCAGGTCAGCGCGAGGGTCACCGTGACGGTGCCCATCAGGTCGAAGCCGCCCGCCCGGCGGCCGGCCGGCTTCGGGACGAGGACCGCCACCGCCGCCAGCACCAGCGCCGAGCCGAGCGCGACCGCGTGGAAGATCCAGGGCCAGCCCCACGCCTGGGTGAGGACACCGCCCAGCAGGACACCGCCCGCCCCGCCCGCGCCGGAGACCGCGCCCCAGACGCCGAGCGCCTTGCCGCGCCCGGGGCCCGTCGGGAACTGGTCCATCGCCAGGGCGAGCGCCGCCGGGGCGATGGCCGCGGCGCCGAGGCCCTGGACGGCCCGGGCGGTGATCATCACGGCCGCGGAGGGGGCCAGTCCGGCGGCGGCCGACGCCACCGCGAACAGGGCGAGGCCCGCGATCAGTACCCGGCGGCGCCCGAGCAGGTCGGCCGCCCGGCCGCCCGCCAGGAGCAGCGCCCCGAACGCCAGGCCGTAGGCGTTGACCACCCAGGTGGTGCCGGTGTCGGACAGGCCCACCCCGGCGCGGATCTGCGGCAGTGCCACGTTCACGATCGAGGTGGCGAGCATGACGGTGAACTGGGCCGCCGCGAGTGACGCGAGCACGGCCCCCGGTCCGGGGCCGGGGGCCGCCCGGCCGGCCGTTGTGCGCTGGAGGTTCATGACGCACAGCCTCGGCCCGACCGCTGTTCACATTCCAGGTCCACCGGGGCCGGTGACTGTCCACTCCTGTCCGCACCTGTCCACTCCGGCCCGCCGGGTCCGGCCCGCCACGTCCGGCCCGGACCGCCGTCGAGGCCGGTCCCGGGCCGGCGGACCGTCAGGCGAAGGTGAACCAGTTGAGGTTGACGAAGTCGGCGGGCTGACCGCTGTCGAAGGTCAGGTAGACGTCGTGGACCCCGGTCGTCCGGGCGATGTCGGCCGGGACGGTGCGCCAGCTCTGCCAGCCGCCGGTGGCGGCGACGGCGAAGCCGCCGACCGGTGTGGCGGTGGGACTGCCGAGGCGGACCTGGACGAGGCCGCTGATCCCGGCGGCGGCGCCGGAGGCGACGCGGGCGCTGAAGCGGGTGGCCCCGGCCGTACCGAAGTCGACGGCCGCGTACTTCAGCCAGACCCCGTTCGCCAGCCACCCCATGTCGCTGCCGCCTCCGGTGTCGGCACAGGCTTCGGCGCGGCCGCCCGACTGGGCGGTGAACGCCTCGGCCTGGATGGTGGTGAAGGCACCGGTCCCGCCGCCGGGCGGGACGGTGGCGGTGGCCGTCGGGGTGGGCGAGCCGCCGGGGCCCGGGTCGCCGGTGGTACCGCCGACGGTGATGGTGAACCGGGTCGGGCTCCCGGACTGGACCTTGCCCTCGAAGTCCACGTTGGCGGGGTGCACGTCGTCGTACGGGAAGGCGTAGCCGAGCCCGTCCGGGGTGGTGGTGTGCAGGATCCGGGCGTAGTGGTTGGTGCGGGCGCGGGTGTAGAACGCGGCGGGGTTCTCGCCGTCCGGCTGGTGGGGGTTGTCCAGCAGGGTGGTCCGGTTGAAGGCGGCGGCCAGGCGTGCGCTCAGGTTGCCCATGAGGTCGTTGCCGGTGGTGAACGG
This sequence comes from Kitasatospora sp. NPDC048540, assembly GCF_040651175.1. Classification (NCBI taxonomy): domain Bacteria; kingdom Bacillati; phylum Actinomycetota; class Actinomycetes; order Kitasatosporales; family Streptomycetaceae; genus Kitasatospora; species Kitasatospora sp. NPDC048540. The sequence continues at coordinate 69,617 of NZ_JBEZIR010000017.1, read as the reverse complement.
TGCGTCGCTGCAGGAGAAGATCGCCCGGGTGGAGGGCTTGGCGAAGCTCCCGGCGCCGGCGAAGGTCAGCGTGTCGCCGTTCACCCGGCCGGTGACGGCGCCCCAGGTGAACTGGGTGTCGATCCGCAAGTCCTTGGTGCGGTAGGCGTTCCACACCTGGTCGACGTAGTCGTCGAAGTACCCCGCGAACAGTGAACTGTTGCCCCGGATCGCCAGGTTGGGGCTGAGGATCCGCAGGTCGGTGCCGTCCTTCTGGACGATCAGCTGGCTCCAGTCGCTGCCGTCGGCGGCGGACTGGGCGCGCAGCGCGGCGGCCACCTGGGCCAGCCCGTCGGCGGGGAGGCCACGGACCGCCTGGGTGCCCTGGGCGGTCTCCAGCCGGAACGAGATGGGCAGGCCCACCATGTCGACGAAGGTGATGTTGGCGTACAACTGGTCGGCGTTGTAGGTGAATTCGCAGAAGTCGTGCCGGACGCCCGCGTTGGGGTCGGTGGGGTTGCTGACGGAGGGCAGGGCGAGGCCCCCGCCGCGGTTCATCAGGAAGGTGAGCCTGGCTCCGACGGAGAAGTAGATCCGTCCGCTGTCCAGCCGGGGCAGGGTGATCTGGCGGGCGCCGGCGCCGGGGCCCTTGAGCGGGATGGCGCAGTCGACGCCCAGCGGCGTCTGGTCGTTGGCGGGGGACGGCGGGTGGTACAGGGTGGAGCCGTCCGCCTGGATGAAGGCCCAGGTGCCGCCGGCCGCGGGGTCACGTCCCAGGACGTAGGCGTAGACGGTCGCGTTGCCCGTGGTGTTGACCAGGTCCAGTGGCAGCGTGGCCGCCGTGGAGGCGACGGCGCTCGACTCGACCCACCTGGTCACGGCGGCGACGGACAGGGCCGCGCCCGCGGTGGCGGCGAGGAGCTTTCGGCGGGAGAGCGGTCGGTGGTGGCGCGGAGTCATCGAGGAACTTCCCTTCGGCGTGGGGGCCTGTGTTCGACGGCGTGCGGCGCAGCCCGAGGGGGCCGGGTTCGAGACGAGCGCCACCGGAGGCGGCCCGCCCTCCCGAGAGCGCTCTCAGCGAGCCCACATGCTATGCACCAGCCGACTCACGGACAAGGTTCACGGCACCCACACAACCGCCCTGACCTGCGACGATCTCCGCAGGCTCGATGACTTAAGGCCGCTTTAGGGTTCCCTTGACCCTCGGCGAAGGCTCGGCACGGCCGGAAACAGCCGGTCCACCGGCCTCACGGGCCGCGCCGGAGCAGGGTGCGGGAGCACCACCTCCGCCGCGCGGTCGGCCAGGGCCCAGCCGCCGGCTGCGGCTAGCGCCGCGGGCCGCCGCCCGGCCGTATCGCGGCCGACAGGTCCTCCGCGGACCGCAACGGGCAGAGCACGCCGTTGAGCAGGGCGGCGGAGATGGTGACCTGGTCCGACCACTCGATGACCAGCCGGTCCGCGCCACGCACGTAGCAGTTCCTGCCCCACACCCTGCTCGGCCGGTCGATCTCCGGGAAGTCGGCCGGTCGCGGGGAGAGGATCCGCGACCAACCCGCCCGCTCGATCTCCACGTCCCAAAAGCCCGGGCCAGCTATCATGACGACCTCCTTCAAGGTGCACGATACCTGCACGTCACGGGCGTATCCGGAGTCGTCCCGTCCACGGCCCCCGGCGGCCCCTCCACCCCCGGGCCCGGTGCACCGCACGAGCCCCCCGGCCGCGCTCAGCCGGCCGTTCCCCCCGCCGCGCCGAGGTCGGGGCCGAGGGCGGGGAAGGGCACCCCGGTGAGCTCCTCCGAGCGGTCCCACAGCCGGCGGGCCCTGCGGTCGTCGACGGCGTACGCGCTCGGCTGCGCCGGAGCCGGGTACCCGCGCAGCTCGCCCCGGCCGCCCGGGCCGGTGTAGCTGCCGCCGGGCAGCGGCTGGGTGGCCGCGTACAGGGACGGCAGTGCGCCCTGCTCGTCGGACTGGGCGATCACGCGGTTCGCGACGGCCATCACCAGGCGCTGCACTGCGCCCGCCGAGCGGCTCTGCAGGTTGGTGGCGGCGTAGCCCGGGTGGGCGGCGTGCGCGGTGACCGGGGATCCGGCCGCGGCGAGGCGGTGCTGGAGCTCTCGGGTGAACAGCAGGTTGGCGAGCTTGGACTGCTGGTAGGCGCGCCACGGGCGGTAGGACTTCTCGGAGTTGAGGTCGTCGAAGTCGATGTCCACCCCCGGTCGGCGGTGTGCGTTGGAGGCGACCGTGACGACCCGGCCGGTGATCTGCGGCAGCAGCAGGTTGGTGAGGGCGAAGTGGCCGAGGTGGTTGGTGCCGAACTGCATCTCGAACCCGTCGGCGGTGCGGGCCTCGGGGATGGCCATCACGCCGGCGTTGTTGACCAGGACGTCAAGCGGGCCGTCCCAGCCTGCGGCGAACCCGCGAACGGAGGAGAGGTCGGCCAGGTCCAGGCGCCGCACCTCGGTGCTGCCCTGGATGTCCGCCGCCAGCGCCTCGCCGCGGCGGGTGTCCCTGACGGCCAGCACCACGTGGGCGCCGGCCCCCGCCAGACGGCGGGCGGTGACGGCCCCGAGGCCGCTGGTGGCTCCGGTGACGACGATCGTGCGGCCGGCCTGCGAGGGCAGGTCCGCGGCCGTCCAGTTGCTGTGCGATGTGCTCATACCGCCAGGCTGCCACCGCACCCCTATGTTGTCAATGACTACATCGGTCCGCCCGCACCGCCCGGAACCGGGCCGACCAGCGGTTTGTTAGCATCCCGGCATGCCGGAACGGAGCTACCACCATGGCAATCTGAGGACCGTGCTCCTGGACGAGGCAGAGCGCGCGCTCATCGAGACCGGAGTCCAGGACCTGTCGCTGCGCGCCCTCGCACGGGATGCCGGGGTCAGCCACGGCGCCCCCCGCCGGCACTTCCCCGACCGCGCGGCGCTGCTCGAGGCGCTCGCCGTCCGCGGGTTCGAGAACCTCGCGGCGCGGCTGACCGAGGCCCTCGACGGCGCCCGGGGCGGCTTCGAGCCCCAACTGCGGGCGATCGCCCACGCCTACGTGGCGTTCGCGATCGGCCGGATGCCGCTGGTCGAGCTGATGTTCGCGAGCAAGCACCGCGAGGGCACGGATGCGACGCTGGCGGCGGCCCACGCCGCGTACGCCGTGCCGTTCGCCGCGATCTCGGCCGCCCGGCGCCGCGGCGAACTCCTAGGTACCGACGAACAGGCGGCGGGGCGGCTGGCCTTCGCCACACTGCACGGCCTGGCCGTCCTGCTGAACACCGGCATGATCGCGGACAGCGACGTCGCCGCCACCGTGGACACGGCGGTGGACGGCCTGCTCACCGGCCTCGCCGCCCACCCCGGCCGGGCCGTCGGCGCGTAGGAGCTGTCCGGCCGATCATGTGACTGCGCCTGATCCGCGCGATGTTCCAGGTACGGGGCGCGGAGAACGCGGTGATCCGTCGGACGCGGAGTGGGAACGGCTGCTGCCGTACCTGCGGGCGGGCAACGGCCGGTGCGGGTGGTGGCGTGATGTGTCACACGGGGACGACGACCAGGCCGGCGACGTAGCGGGCGAGCCGTGCCGGACCGTGCCCGGCGAGCGCCCGGTGGACGTAGCCGGGCACCGCGGGCCGCAGCCCGACGGCGACGTGGCGGAGGTGGGCGGTGCGGTGGAACCGCGCCATCGGCCCGGGCCCGTCGAGCAGGGTGACGCCGTCGGCGGCCCGGCCGGCACACTGGTGGTACGCGCACAGGGCGTCGTGCAGGCTCCGGGCGACCGCGCCCGCGCCGGACTGCGGTGCGCTCAGCAACCCGCGCAGCCGAGGGTGCACCCCCTGACCGGCGAGCTCGGCGTCGGTCGCGACGGGCGGGCACGGCCCGGCGCCGCGGGCGAGGAGCGGGGCGAAGGGCACGGCGCCGGCCAGCAGCCCGGGCCCGTCGAGGCCACCGAACCGGAGACCGGCGGCCTCCGCCTCGGCCGCGCGGTGGCGGAGGGTGGCTCGGACGGCCAGGGCGGGCAGCAGCGCCGCGGCGGCGGTGACGGCGTCGGGAGCGGTGGTCGCGGCGGCTGCGGCCTCCTCGGGCCCGGTGTGGAGCAGCAGCGCGGCCGGGACCTCCAGGTGCTCGGCGGTGTACAGCAGCCGGGTGAGCTGGGAGTCCGGGTCGGCCCGCCGGTCCGAGCCGATCCGCCACAGACCCGCGTGGCAGGTGAGGCTCCGCGTCTGGACCAGGCAGCCGAACCCCCGCCCACCGGGCTCCACCCACCACCAGAGCAGGTCGGCGCCGGTGGCCTTGCCGCGGTGGCTGTTGAACGAGACGTACCGGGCGTCGGGCGGCAACTCCTGCAGCAGCTCCCGGACGATCCCCTCCTCCGCCGTGAAACACCCGCGGAAGAGCTCCTGCGCCAGCCTCCGGGGGCGGCGACTGCGCGCTACGGCGCGGCCGTCGATCGGCATGCGCGCGCGGCCGGCCAGACCCATCAGCCGCACCCCTCCTCCGGCGCCCGGACCCGGCGGCGGGCGGCACCCGCCGCCGTGGTCGCACTCATGATGACCCATCGCCTACCCGCCCGGACTGCTACGCCCGGACCGCCCAAGGCATCGTCTCGTCGGGCCGGGCACTACGTCTACCTCGGCACCGTCACCGCAGCAGCACTCGTCGGCCGGCTACGCTCGTGATCGCCAGGACAGCGCTTAGGCGCGTTCAGGGTCAGGGGCGTCCGGGCCCGGGGGCATCCGGGCCGGGCGGCGTCCGGCGTCGGCGGCGCAGCCGGTCGCGGAGCGCCCGGATCCGGCCCGGTCCGGGCTGTTCCCGCGCCGCGGGGGCGGCGCGCCGGGGGGCCGCTCCGCCCGGGGAGCGGTACCGGTCGTAGTGGTACGGGCGGAGGCCGTCCGAGAGGAACGGTTGGCCGCCGTGGTCGATGGTGACGGTGCCGCGCCGGCCGAGGCAGGACCAGTCCAGCTCCAGCCGCCATTCGATCAGCTCACGTTCCCGGTAGCCGTCGGGCCGGACGATCAGGTACTCGGGGGCGCCGGAGGTGACGTAGAACGGGAAGTCGGTCCCGTCGAGGGGCGTCGCGCGCTCCAGCCGGGCCTCCCGGGTGGCTCCGCCGCCGGGCGTGGCGCCGTCCGCGGGTCCGGCTCCGCGGAGGTCGGCGTTGTAGTGGGCGGCGGCCCGGTCGAGCCCGACGCGGAACCGACGGGGGCTCAGGTCCGCCGCGTCCCACCAGCCGAAGCGCGCGATCCGGCGCACCACGACGGGCCGCAGCCCGTGCAGGATGACCGCCTGCGCGGTGAAGCTCTCCACGTAGAGGTGCACGGCGGTGTCCGGGCCGCTGCCGCCGCCTTCGTACGTGTAGCCGGTGCTGTCCGGCTGTTCGGTGTCCACCGTGACCGTCAGCTGCGGCTCCCCCGGGGCTCGCCCGGCGGGCCGGTCGACCGTCAGATGGCCGTGCAGCACGCCGACTTGGATCACCGTCTGCGCCTCGGCGCCGACGATGCGGTTGGAGATGCTGCTCTCGCTGTCCTCCGGCATGCCCCGCCAACGTCCGCCGCCCGCCCGGCGTGCCCGGGCCGGGGCGTGCGGGATCTCCTCAGCGCCCCCTCGTTCCGCCCTCGCACGCCGGTCGGCCGGACGCGCCCTTACTGACGACCGGTCAGCCGCGGTGGTCCGCGATCCGCCGGAGCACGGGGTGGTCGAGGTCGTCGTTGCCGACGACGATCGTGGCGTGCGCGACCGGGTCGGCCTCGGCGAGGTAGCGGCGGCAGGCGGCGTGGTAGCGGTTGTCGAAGGCCCGCTCGGCCTGGGCGAGGGAGCCCATCAGCTCGGTGTCGCGCCGGGTGCCGCGCCGGCGGGCGACAGGGAAGCCGGTGTCGGTGAAGACCACCTCGTCCCACAGTCCGGCCAGTTCGCCGCGCTGCAGGAAGCTGCCGTCCACCACCAGGACCGCGTCCACGGGTGCGGTGGCGGGCGGTTCGTCGATCGCCCGGTCGGTGGAGAGGTCGATGATGCGGCTGCGGTAGCGCCGGTCACCCCCGGGGCCGAGCGGGACCAGGACGTGCCGGGCGAACGCGGGGAAGTCGTAGGCGTCCTGGTAGTAGCCGATGGCGCTGTCGCGGCCCTGCCGGTGGCGGTGGGCGCGCGGGTGGTGGAAGCCGTCCATGGAGAGGTGGATCGCGGCTCGTCCGCGGTCGGACACCGCGGCGGCCAGGGCACGGGCGAGGGTGGTCTTCCCGGCGGCGGTGATGCCGTCCACCGCGACCCGCAGCGGATGTCCGGGCCGCCGGGTGGCGAGGTGGTCGGCGATGCGGCCGATCACCTGGTCCCGGGTGGGCGGTTCCGGCCGGCCCTCGGACCGCGGGGGTTCGTTCTTGATCGGTTCTGTCATTCCGCGAATCGTACTGGTACGTGTGCCGCCCGGGACCGGACCGGACACGCGCTTCGATCGCCCGGGGAGTCCGGACCCGGTGACCTAGCGTGGGACGGATACGCCGTCGTACACGACAGAGAGGTCGACCGACATGACCGGGTTCCCGGAGGGCGCGCCGTGCTGGGCGGACGCGATGTTCGCCGATGTGGAGGGCGCGAAGAGCTTCTACTCGGAGGTGCTGGGCTGGACCTTCGGTGAGGCGTCCAGCGAGTACGGCAACTACACGCAGGCCTACTCCGACGGCAAGGCGGTCGCGGCCGTGGTCCCGCCGATGCCCGGCAGCGAGGCGCCGTCGCAGTGGTGCCTGTACTTCGCGTCGCCCGACGCGGCGGCCACCGCCGGGAAGATCAGGTCCGCGGGCGGTGAGGTGGTGATGGATCCGATGCAGGTCGGCACCTTCGGCACCATGCTGATCGCCAGGGAGCCGAGCGGCGCCGTGTTCGGCGTGTGGCAGCCGGGCGAGCACCGGGGCTTCGAGAAGACCGGCGCGCCGGGCTCCTTCGCCTGGGCGGAGGTCTTCACCCGGGACAACGCAAAGGTCGACGGCTTCCTGCCGAGGGTGTTCCCGTACCGGGCCCAGCAGGTCGACATGGGCGACGACCCGGAGGCCGCCGGCATGGACTACCGGATCTTCGGCCTCGGCGGCAGCGGTCCCGAGAACGCGGTGCTGGGCCGGATGGGCATGGGCGAGGAGTTCCCGCCCGAGGTCCCCGCGTTCATCCAGGTCTACTTCGGCGTGGCGGACTGCGACGAGGCGGTCGCCAAGGCCACGAAGCTGGGCGGCCGGCTCCAGTTCGGTCCGATGGACAGCCCGTTCGGCAGGTTCGCCGCGCTGACGGACCAGCAGGGCGCCGCCTTCGCCGTGATCGACATGACGACCACCGCGGGCGAGATGCCGACCACCACGGACGTCTAGCGGATCCGGCCCGCACCGGCCGGGGCGGGCCGCTGCGGCTCGCCCCGGGCAGGTCCCCGGCCGGGCCGGCCTACTCGACCTGGAAGTTCCCCATCATCGCCATGTCCTCGTGCTCGAGGTTGTGGCAGTGCAGGATGTACCGGCCGGGGTACCCCCGGAACCGTACGAGGACGTCGACCGGCTCCTTCGGCCGGACGTCGACGGTGTCCTTCCAGCCGCCGTCCGACGGGTGCGGGTCGCCGCCGCCCCGGGCCACCACCTGGAAGTGCGCCAGGTGGAGGTGGACCGGGTGGTGGACGTCGCTGATGAAGCGCCACCTCTCCACGCTGCCCAGACGGGTGGTGGCGAGGGTGGTCTCCGGGTCGAAGGACTCGCCGTTGATCGTCCAGGCGTGGCCGCCGTGCGAGGTCCTGGTACGGCGGAAGGAGAACTGGCGGTGCGCGACCGCCTGGTCCTGCGACAGCTCGTCCGGGTCGGCCAGCCGGGCCGGTACCTCGCTGTCGTCGGCGGCCTCCCGGACCACCCGAAAGCGCATGACCCACCGGGTGTCGCCGTCCCCGAGCGTGTTAACCAGGGTGACGGTCGAGCCGACCGGCCAGGCGGAGAAGTCGACGACCACGTCGTAGCGTTCGCCCGGGGCGATGGGGACGGCGTCCAGTTCCACCGGCTCCGCCAGGAGCCCGGCGTCGCTGCCGATCTGGGTGAACGCGGCACCGTCGCGCGGCCCGGGCCGCAGGGCGAGGCGGTAGCGGCGGGCGTTCGAGCCGTTCAGCAGCCGCAACCGGTACCGGGCCGCGTCGACCTCCAGCTCGGGCCAGGGCGCACCGTTGACCAGCACCACGTCCCCGACCACGCCGGCCATGTAGGCGTCCTCGACGCCGGGCGGGTCGATCAGCTCGGGGTCGAGCGACGGGTACCGGAAGTCGCCGTCCTCGTCGAAGGCCCGGTCGCAGATCAGCAGGGGCAGGTCGCGCTCGCCGGAGGGCAGCGGCAGGGCCAGCTCGGCGCTGTCCCGGACCACGAAGAGTCCGAGCAGTCCGCGCCAGACCTGAGGGGCCGTGAAGTCCATCCGGTGGTCGTGGTACCAGAGCGTCGCGGCCCGCTGGTCCAGCGGGTAGCGGTACTCCTTCGTCAGCTCGGTCAGCTGCCGGCCGGCCGCCGGTGCGTCGTGGTGGCCGCCTGCCATCGCGTCGTGGTGCTGCCACCCGGCGGGGACCACCAGGTCGGTCGGATAGCCGTCCGAGTCCGGCGGCGTCACTCCGCCGTGCAGGTGCATCGAGGTGGGGACCGGCAGTTCGTTGCGGACGCTCACCACCACCGGCCGACCGGCCTGTCCGGTGAAGACCGGCCCGGGGAACAGGCCGTCGAAGCCCCACACCCGGGTCCTGACCCCGGGCAGGATCTCGACGTCCGCGGCACGCTGCACCACCTCGAAACGGTCACTGCCGTCGGCCTGCCGCACCGCCTTGGCGAGCGGCGCCACCGGCAGCGGCACCGAGAACGGCTCCGGCAGCTCGATCCGGCTGGTCAGCAACTCCCCGTTGATCACGCTGGCGGCCGCACGGCCCGCGAACACCCCGCTGCCCGCCATCGATCCGAGGCCGCCGGCCAGGACGAGGAAGGTACGACGGCGCAGCGGGCTCACCGGGTGCCCCCCGTGACCGGGTGCGACAGGCCGGGGACGTTGTGCGGTGCCGTCGTCATCCAGATCTCTCCCACTACTGATCCGAGCGCCGGCCCGGACCGTCGGGGTCGGTGTCCGGCGCAGGCGGTCCACACCTTCCTGAGGAAGATGACACAGGGTCAGGAGCCTAACCGGGCGACCTGCTGACCCCGGCGCCGCCGCGCCGGACGGCACGCCGCGACCGGCCGCCGCCGGAGGTCCGGTCGGCCGTACAGGTGACTTCCCCGCCCGGCTGTGCCGGCGGCGCTTCCGCCCGCGGCCGCACGGCCCTCTCCCCCGGCGCGCGGGGGTGGTCAGCCGCCGGTGGGGAGTGTCTCGAAGACCCGGTGCAGGAGGTCGGTGAGCTGGGTGCGTTCGGCGGGGGTGAGCGGGGTCAGGAGGGTGGCCTGGACGGCTTCGGCCTCGGCCTGCAGTTCGGTGAGGGCGGTGAGTCCGGCCGGGGTCGCGTGGACGCGGACGCGGCGGCGGTCGGCGGGGTCGCGGGTGCGCTCGACCCAGGTGGCGGCGGCGAGGTCGTCGACGACCTTGGTGATGTCGCTCGGGTCGACGGAGAGCCGGACGGCCAGCTCGCGCTGGGCGTGCGGGCCGAAGTCCGCGAGTGCGGCGAGCACCGCCATGTGCCACAGGCGCAGCCCGCGGCGGGCCAGCCGTGCGGCGAGCAGGCCGCGGGCGGCCTTGCCGGTTCGCGACAGCAGGTAGGTCGTGAGCCCGGTCAGGCTGGGCGGGAGGGTGTCCGGGGCCGGTTCGGGGTTCATGGCGATGATTCTAGGTGCTCACCTATAGTGGGTGTGGACCCATTATTTCTGGAGGCTACCGCGTGGACGCGCTGCACCCCCGCCTGCTGGTCACCCGCTTCGCCGAGACCTTCCGCTTCTACGACGCCGTGCTGCCCCGGCTCGTCGGCGCCCGCCTGGCGACGGGCGGGCCCGCCGGCCCGTACGCGCACTGGGACGTGGACGGGCAGGGCGTCCTGGTGCTGTTCGAGCGTGCCGCGATGGCGGCGGCGACCGGCCTCACCGCCGCGGAGTCCCCGGCGCCCGGCGGCGGCGCGATGTTCGTCTGCCGGGTGGCGGACGTCGACGCGGGACTGGCACTCTGCCTGGCCCACGGCGCCGAGGAGGTCGCGCCCGCCACCGACCGGCCGTCCTGGGGGCCGACCCTGCGGACCGCGCACCTGCGCGACCCCGAGGGCACGCTGATCGAGCTCCAGTCCTACTGAGGGCCGACCGGCCCGGCGCGGGCGTCCTCATCCGGACGGACGGCGGACCGGCCTTGCGGGCGATGCCCCGGCGCCCGCCGCGGGCCTAGGGTCGGTGCATGACCCGACCGCTGCATCTCGCGACCTATCTGATGGCGTTCGACACCGACCGGCAGACCCTCTTCGACCGCACCCGGACGGGGTTCCTGGTGCGGGCGGCGGTCCTCGCCGAGCTGGCCCGCCGCGGGAGCGTGGCCGACGACGGCGGCACGGTGGCCGTCGCGGAGGCCGAGCCGACCGGCGATCCGGTCCTCGACGCCGCGCTGACCGAGGTCGGTGCCCATGCTCGGCGCTGGAAGGCCTGGATCCGCCGGGACCGCGAGGACACCCTGGAGGCCGTCGAGCAGCAACTGGCCGTCCTGGGCGCGGTGCTGATCGAGGACCGCGACCCGTACGGGCCGCCCGCCCGGCGGCGGGTGCTGGTCCCGGACCCCGCCGAGGCGCTGGCGGTGCAGCGGGCGACCGCGGCGCTGCTGCGCGGCGAGGGCGACCCGGCGCGGGTCGGTCTCGGTGAGGCCGCACTGGCGGCGCTGGCCGCGGCCGGGGGCGTCGGCCTGGTCGTCTCCCGCGGTGAGCGCCGGGCCCACCGCGACCGGGTGACGGCGCTGACCGGGCGGCTGTCGGAGCTGTCGCCGGCCCTGGCCCGCGCGGTGGGCGGCCTCGGCACCACGCTGGTGGCGGCCCAGGGCGGGATGGGCGGCGGCTGAGCCGCGCCTGCGTGAACTCCGGCCACCGGCAACACCGGTGGCCGACACCACCGGTGACCGGGGTCCGGCGCTGCCGGGCCCGCCACCGGCTCAGGCCACCGGCTCGGTGGCGCGGGACGGCCCGGCGGGCGGCTCGGCGGACGGTTCCGCCGATGGCTCGGCGGACAGATCTGCGGACAGGCCTTCGGACGGCTCGGACGGCGGGTCGGCGGGCCGGACGGCGCCCAGCTCCGCGAGCTGCCGGCGCAGTTCGCGGACCTCGGCCGTGAGCTCCAGGATGGCCTGCTGGTTCTGGTGGTCGACACGTTCCTCCGCCTGGAAGCGGGCGACGAACCAGGCCGCGATGTTGGCGGTCACCACACCGAGCAGCGCGATGCCGGAGAGCATCAGGGCGACCGCGAGCAGCCGTCCCAGTCCCGTGGTCGGGGTGAGGTCCCCGTAGCCGACCGTGGTCATCGTGGTGAAGGACCACCAGAGCGCGTCGCCCAGCGTACGGATGCTGGCGGTCGGCGAGGAGCGTTCGATCTCCAGCACGGCCAGGGAACCGAACACCAGCAGGCCGAGCACGACCCCCGCGACATAGGTGGTCAGCCGGACCTGGGAGGCCATCCGCACCCGCCGCCCGGCCAGCAGCAGGGTGGAGACCAGGCGCAGCAGCCGCAGCGGCTGGACCAGGGGCAGCAGGACCGAGGCGAGGTCGAGCGGGTTGCTGCGGACGAAGGTCCAGCGCTGCTCGGCGAGGAGCAGCCGCATGCCGTAGTCCACGGCGAACGCCGCCCAGGCGGCCCACTCCACCCAGGTCGCACCGTGCAGGACCCACGGCCGGGCGTCGGGGGCGAGGATCGGCACGGCGTACGCCACGGCGAACACGACGGACAGGGCGATCAGCGGGTTCTGGGTGCGGTGTTCCCAGCGTTCGCGGCGGGTCATCCGGATGGCCTGCTTCCTGGCTGGTCGGCGTGTCGGGCCCTTCGACGGCGGGTGGAGCCGTGGCCATTGTGCCGGGCGCCGCGGGGTGGCGGCGGACGCCGAGCGGGCGGGTGGCGGCGGGTGACGGCGGGTGGTCCAGCTGCTGGGAAGCGTCCTCCCGGGTTGGGCTCATCAGCGCCTGGCAGACTCCCCGGCCTGCGCCGTTTCCGCCTTCGCCGCCGTACTGCCGCCCCCGGGCCCGCGGCTGCGGCGCAGCATCCTGGCGGACAGCGCCGAGCGGTTCGCCGAGCCGCTGGCCGTCACCGCCGGGACGGCCTTCCGCTCGGCGACCGACCTCGCGCCGGTGACCCTGGCCAGTCACCTCGCCCACGCCACCGGCCGGGCCGTCACCGGCGAGCTCGAGCACGGCTACTTCTGCGTGGACAGCGGGGACGACCTCGGGCGGCTGCGCGATCTGGCGGACCGCCGCTGGGCCGACACCTTCTGCCTCGCGGACGGTGTGCGCGACGCGATTCCGCGGGCGGAACAGGACCGCGCCGTCCGGGCCTTCCTACGGGACTGTTTCCCGGTCCCCTCCCCGTTCGAGGATCCGGCCGCGGGCGACCTCGGCCCGGCCGGTCCCGGCCCCGGCCCCGGCCCCGTTTCACCGTGCGGCACCCCCGCGCCCGACGGCCGCCCGGACGTCCTGGCGTTCTGACGTCCTGGTGCCCTGGTGTCCTGGTGTCGTCACCGGTGCAGTCGGCGGATCATGGTGGTGTTCCCTCCCCCGGCACGAGGGCCGTCGGCCGTCGGCCGGGCCCGCGGTTCGACCGATCGGAGCACGCCCGTGACCGCCGGCCCCACCGGCGCCCCGCTGCGCATCCTCACGGTCTGCCTGGGCAACTACTGCCGCAGCCCGCTCGCCGCCGCGGTGCTCGCCGCCAAGGCGGGCGCGGCCGCCGAGGTGAGCTCCGCCGGCCTGCTCGACCTGTGGGTCGGCGGGACCGCCCACCCCACGATGATCGCCGCCGCGGCCGGGCTCGGCTACGACCTCTCCGGCCACCGCCCCGTCCGGGTGGACGCCGCGATGCTCGACCGGGCGGACGTCGTCCTCGCCATGGACCGCTCCGTGCTGGAGCGGCTGCGGTCCCTCGGCGGTGCCCGGAACGCCGCCAAGATCCGCCTCTACCTGGACGGCCGGGACGTGCCCGACCCGATGGGCGGCACCGCCGAGGACTTCGCCGCCAGCGCGGCGATCATCGAAGCCGGGGCCGCCCGTCACCTGCCCTGACACCTGGCTCGGGGCTCGGGGCTCAGGGCTCAGGGGGCCGCTACCGCTGTTTGGCGTAGTCCGACAACCCCTGCCAGTCGATGACGACGCAGGGCTCGTCGCCCACCACCCAGGCGTCGTGGCCGGGCGGGCAGACCATGAAGTCACCGGGCCCGAAGTCGGCCGACTCGCCGTCGTCCATCACGATGTGCATCCGGCCGGAGATCACGTACCCCATGTGCGAGGCCTGGCAGGTCTCGGTACCCGCGAGCGGCTTGATGTGCGTCGACCACTTCCAGCCGGGCTCGAAGGTCCCCCGGCCCACCGCTCCCGCGTCCAGGTTGACCAACTCCACCTTCCCCGAGTCCTGCTCGAAGGGCCGGACCTCCTCGGGGCTGTCGAAACTCTTGCGGATCAGACCAGACATGACGTGCTCCTCACCCGAACGCCGGGATCCCTCCCTCCAGTCTCGGCTCCGGAGCCCCGGACGGCGACGCGCGGCCGGGCCTGGCCCGATCGTATCGACCCGGCCCGGTCAGCTCAGCCGGGATGTGGGGCGGGCAGGTCGGCGAGCATGCCCACAGGGTGTACCCGGAGCCGCTGGCCTCGATGTGGCCTGCGGGGGCGCGGTCGACCGCTTCGACGCGGTGGCGGTGGCACCTGGTGCAGCGCCGAGCAGGGACAGGGATGCGGGGCCACGTATCGCCGAGGGCGGTCAGGTCGTCGTCCTTGTAGGCAAGGTGTTCGCGGAGCTGCGCCGCCGTCAGCTGATCCGAACCGAGTTGGGAGTGGGGTCCCTCGTCACAGACCCGAGCGAGCGGCCCAAGGAGTACGCCCCGCCCTGCCGGATCACCAGGGGACGGGGCAAGGGCGCAGGGTAGGCGATGGTCGTTGCTTGAATGCGACGCCCTCCCCCACCGAGCCTATCCGGCTCAGATCGGGAGATCCCAGCCCGGACCGTCCGCGGTACCGAGCCAGACCCGCTGTCGTTCTTCGGACACGGTAATCCCGAAGCCGTCCTGGTGCGGCTTGCCTGCCGCCTGCCAGGCTTCGACGGCGGCTTCCACCTGGTCCCATAGCCGGAGTGGGCCGCGCTGGAGCACGGTCCACCCGCCGTCAGGGTTGGGCATGGTTCGGGCCTGCGATCCGGTGGCCACGTCCGAGAGGATCTGTTGCCTGCCCGCGCCCATCCGCTCGGCCGACGGTGCCGCGAGCTGTGCGACCCACCCGCCCGTCCACGTGCTAATGACCTCGGGGTCGATCCTGCTGGGCCTCTCGTTGCCGGGCAGCAGTGACAGGCTCTGGCGGGGCGGCCGGTCGTGCGGGCGGGCGATCATGAAACTGGTGAAGCCCGGGAGGAAGCGGCCTGTGGCCTCTCCGGGGGCGGTCACGGTGAGCAGGGCGAGGCCGAATGCGTAGGACCAACCGGAAAGGGTCACCAGGATCTTTCCGCCCGGCTTGACCTGGTGCAGCCACGGGGGCGGGACGTAGCGAACCGCACAGGTGGCGATGAGCCGGTCGTAATCGTCTCCGTTCGGGTCGCCGAGCAGCCCGTCACCGATGATCAGGCGGGGTGCGTAGCCGGCGGCTTTGATGGCAGCGGCGGCGGCCCCACCTACCACGGGGTCGTATTCGATGCTGGTGATGTTGGTGTCCCCGAGGCGGTGCGCACCGAGGGCGGTCGAGTAGCCCGTTCCTGTGCCGATCTCCAACACGCGATGCCCGGCCTCGGTGTCGAGCTGGTGCCACATGCGCAGGACCAGGGACGGCAGGGTGGATGACGAAGACGGGGCGCCGGTCACGGTGCCGTCGGGCACGTCCTCGGGGCGGGTTCGCCCGTCCAGTTGGGTGATGAGGGTCTGATTCGCGTAGACGCTCTCCAGCCATCCGGGCTCGCCCTCGCGGAAGGGCCGGTACTCGGTCGGGTTGCTCCCTTCGACCGGAAGGAAGTACGACCCGACGAACAGTTCCCGGGGGACGGTCTTCGCGGCGCGGTCCCACGAGGGATCGGTCACCAGGTCGTCCCTGGTGAAAGCGGCCACCATGGCTGCGCGGAGTTCGGCCGATGTGCTCACGTGTCGGAGCCTTTCTCTAGCTGGTCGGCGAGGGCATCGGCGATTGCTGCGGTGGTCTCCGCCGGCTGCCATGCCCACTGCCCGTTGGCGTTGCATTCAAAGAAGTACCAGGCGCCGTCAGAGGTCACGGCGAAGTCGAACGCGCCGAACACCAGGCCGAGTTCGGCAAGGTAGGCGGCGACCGGACGCGCGACCGCCTCGGGGATCTCGACAGGCGTGCACGTCATCAGGTCTTGCCGGTGGCGCCAGTCGAGATCGGGGCTGTCGATCCGGACCCCGAACAGGCGGTCACCGACGGCCGTCACCCGCACGTCGAACACCTTCGGCACCTTGGCTTGGAACAGGTGGGGACACGCGGACACCGCCTCGGTGATCTCGCTCGGGTCGACTCCCCGTACCCACACCTGTTGCGCAGTTCCCTCCGCGTTCCGGTACCGGCTGTCCCACAGTGGTTTGTAGACAGCTCCGCCGGGTTGGTTCGCGCAGAACTCGCGAGCCTCGTCCGGGTCTGCGGTGATGACCGTGTCCGGGACCAGGAATCCACACCGGGCGGCGGCAGCGAGCTGCGCGGGCTTGTACTCCGCATTGCGGATTCGCCACGGGTGGTTGACGTAATGCGCCCCGGGAAGGCACGCGAGGATGCCCCCCGTGCCCCAGAAGGCCTGTGCACTGACGAACTTCGCGTCGTGATCGGCCAGTCCGGGCGGCGCTTCGTACGGCGAGGGCCTGCGGACCCAGACAGACCGGACGTCGGTGATGTCGAGTTCCCGGCTCGGCGTACGCAGGGTGCCCCACTGTCCGTTCGTACGGTACGTGGCGGACAGCGAGGCACCCGTGCGCAGATCGGCGCCGGGATCGACACGGACAACCGGTACTCGGCGGTCAGCAAGGATGCGTAGCACCACATCGGCTGTCACGTCGTACGGGTTGGTCAGGACCAGTACGGCCCGGTGTCGACCCCCGGACATCAGCCCGTGCCCTGGTCCTGGTCGTTGGCCGGGATGCTGTCCATGTCGGTCGTCGGGTTCGCGCCCTGCCCGTCGCCGCCGCCCGTACTGGTGGGCGTGCTGGTGTTGGTGCTGGTGCCGTGCGCGCCCATCTCAACCGTGCGGCCGTGCTGGTCCACGATCACGGCCATTTGCGTCTCGGGGTCGATCACGGGGGTAAGGGCCGGGATCGCCGGTGAATCGGCGTACGGCCCCATGCGGGTCGTACCCCACGGTGCAGTTGTCATCTGTTCTGCGCCTCCGTTTCGCTGGTGGTGCTGACAGGATCAACAGCCCGGCCGGGTAGCCGAGTTGTGTCATCCCACCCCGATCGGCTCGGCCTGTCCAGGGCTGAGAACGGGAGGGGTGGAAGTGGCGCCCCGCCCCGAGCGGAATGGACCTCAACCACGGCCCGGGACGGGAGATTTGGGCCTGCTCTGGTCCATGAGGAGGGGGAGCCTCATGGATGGGACACCAGAGCGGGCGATCTAGGCGCGGACAGGGGCGCGGTGGCGCGCTTCCGCGTGTCTTCGGCGTCGCAGGGCCCGAGACCACTGCGCGACCCGGTGCGCTCGCTGGCCGGCGAGGGTGCCGAGCTGGTGCCAGCGCTGCACAACGGTGAGCCTCTGCCGGAGACCGGCGAGGCACCAGCGGCAGACCGACAGAGGCAGTTCGGCGCCGTCCAACTCGGCCCCACCGAGGGGCGTCACGTCCCGCTCGGCGAGGCAGCCCCAGCACAGTCCGGGCAGCCAGGGCAGTCCCGGCGGCACCTTCGGCAGGGTGCCCGTCTCGATCACGTCCCGGCCCGCCGAGTCCCGGCCGAGGGGCACGGCGCGGCGCGGACCCGGGCTCGTCTTCGGCGCTGCCACCCCTCGACCCACTCAGACCGGTACGCCGTGCAAATCATGGCAAGGGCAGCGGCTGTACACGCCCACACCCATCGGCGGACGCTCACCGGGTCAGCCATAGCGAGGGCTGCCACCACGCTGGCCTGCCCGCCTCCCACGACGACAAGCAGGGCGCCGGTCACCAGAGAATCGCGCTTCACGACGGTTCCTCCTCGGGGACCATCACCAGCGGTACGTAGGTCAGTTGCCCGAAGCTGCGGTGATCCTGGTGGTCCCGAAGGTGGGTGAATGTCCACGCGCGTGCAGCTTCGTAGTCCATCTGTTCACCGGAGTCGGCGCGGCACCGCGTGCCGTCCTCGTCCTCACCCTCACAGAAGTAGAGGTGAACCGGAGTCCGATCCCTGTCCTCCCCGATGGTCCATCGAAGGAACCGGAACACTCTGCGGCGCCCAATCTCGCGGGTGGGCATCGTCAACACACTCACTGACCACATCTCCTGTTGTTCGACGCCGTCTCTTCGCCGGCCAGCGCGGCTGTGCCCGCCCGGATGACCCGCGCCAGCCGCATGATCACGTCTGGGAGAGCAGCGCCCATGTCCACCAGGACCACGCCCGGGAGCCGCCCTGACTGCCAGTCGACCGCCAACGAGGGCAGCGGGCAGCCAGCAGCATCGGTTGCTTCTCCGAGCTCAGCCCGAGCAGCGTCAGCACGTCTGCGTTGCTCTCCCGTGGGGCGGGAGCGCAGAGACTCACCCACGGTGGTACTCCACATCGCCGGTTGATCCGTCTGCCTCTACGCAACCGCACCAACACGGAGAGCGGTAGTCTCGCAACGCTGAGGGGATATCAAACCCATCAAAGGCCATCGGCGCGGGGAGACAGGGACATGCCCGAGCGGCACCCAAACATCTCACTGGCACGCTTGTTGAAAGAGGCGAGGCTCTCGCAGGGCGCCTTTGCCAGGGCCGTCAACCTGGTGGGCACCGAGAGCGGGTCACCTACCAACTACCAACAGCCGGCTGTCTCCAACTGGCTTGCCGGGACCGAACCCCGTGCCGAGGCGCAGGCTGCCATCCTTGAGGCTCTAACCCGCCTTCTCGGCCGCCTGGTAACCCATGTCGAGGCAGGTTTCCCACCACCGCCCGACCAGCTCGCAACCCCGACAGGTACCGTCGAAGGGTTGATCGAGTTGGGGAGGCAAGATATGGACCCCTCGCGGCGGAGCGTACTCGGTGCAAGCCTGTTCGCGGTGGCGCTGACAGTCCCCGGGTGGCAGGACGTTCTAGCCCGCGCGGAATCGATCCAACGAGGTCGGACGATCCGGATAGGGATGGCCGAGGTGTCGTCCGTGATCGCCATGACCGAGCGACTGTCAAGCATCGATGATGAGTTCGGCGGCCGGGCCGCCCGCCCCATGGCGGCAAGCTACCTGGTTAATACGGTTGGTCCTTATTTGCGCGCTGCCGCCCCCCATGAGGTTCGGAGGGCGATGATGTCTGCGGCCTCCGATCTCTGCTACCTCACTGGGTACATGGCGGTTGACGAGGGATTGCACGGTCTCGCACAGCGCTACTACGTCAAGGCGTTGGAGCTAGCGGGCGTCGCCGAAGATCACTTGACCTACTGCACCACGCTCCGGGGCATGAGCGTTCAGGCCGTCGATCTCGGGCACGGGCGTCGCGCGATACAACTGGCTGACGCAGCGTCCGCCGCGTCCCCCGTCGCGGGCCCGAGGATGCGCGCCTTCCTCGCGGGGCAGCAAGCTCACTCCGCCGCCGTATCGGGAGACCGCCACGCCGCTATGCGCTACCTCACCGAGGCAGAGCGGGCGATGGACGTTGCTGAGTCGGAGAGCAAAGCTTTCGGGTCGTACGACCCAAGCTCACTCAACTATCACGTCAGTCAGGTGCGCTACGCATTGGCGGATGTACGCGGCTCGGTAGTCGCAATGATGGAGTCGGACCGCTTGCGGTACAGCGTCTATCAGCGCGGGCGTGTCCGGCATCGCGCCGTCCTTGCTGAACGCCAACTCCAGCTCGGCCACTTGGAGATGGCGTGCCAGACATGGCACCTTGCGCTAGATGACTACCCGAAGGTGCAGAGCAGCCGAGCCGACGACCGGATGCGGATCATGCTTGGGCTACTCACTGCACACCCCCGCAACCAACACGCCCGAGACCTGTACGAGCGGGCTCGCACCGTAGTCCCGGCGGACCTAGCGGCGTGACGCAGGGCGCCACCGAGGCCCCGCCACCCTGCCGAGGGGTGACGGGACTTTGCTGTGCCTACGCCGCGAGGGCGGCCAGCGCGGCAGGCCATACCAGCGGCCGTGATTCGTGTCGTTGCTCGGGCCCTCGCGGTACCCGAGATCAGCCGAAGCGGCATTGATCACGGCGTCAGCAGTGCCTATTGGTTCCCCCCGTGTTCGGGTATGGAAGAGCCCCGCCGGATCGGCCCCGGCCGGGGCTGGTGTTCTGTAGTTGGCCGTCTGGGGCGGCCGGGAGACGGCCTGACACAGCGCTCTTGCACGTCGCCTTGCCTGGCTCGCGGACCTGCCCGGCGACGTCGATGAAGGCTTCTCGAACGCCTGCGATGGAGGCACGGCATCATGCTCGACGGGTCGGCCCCGGACAAGACATCGGTCGCCGGACCCGGCGCGGTTCGACGACTTCATCGCCGGTGTCCCGGATGCGGGTTCGCGGGCGGACCGGAGGACGAGGCTGCCGGTGACCGCGGAGGTGCTTCCCCTATGGACGGCATTCATACCTCGATCTCTGCCAACAGCCGCCGGGCCTCGGCCAGGTACCGGTCGGCATCCAGCTCTTTGAAGATGACGGCCGCTTCCTGGAGACAGCTTCTTGCGACCGCCGGCCGCCCCTGTCCGAGCAGGGCCAGCGCCTGTCCCTGCAGTGCTTCACCCTCCCCGAAGCGATCACCGCTGCGGTGTGCGATCTCGCGGGCCTTGACGTTGTAGGTCTCTGCCGCCTCGAACTGGCCCAGGTCGCGGTGGCGTGAGCTGGTGACGTTGTACGCCAGGCCGAGGCGGTAGCCGTCGCCGCGCGATTCACGGATCGCCACCACCTGCAGCATCAGCTCCAGGGCCTCGGCGTTGCGGCCCAGACCGGACAGGCAGGCCGCCATGGCGTTGAGGGCCGACGCCTCGCGGTCGGTGTTGCCTTCGCGTCGGGCCAACTCCAGAGCCAGGGCGGCGGGTTCGAGGCCCAGCTGTGGGCGGTCGGTGCGGCCGTAGAAGATGACGAGGTTGTTGAGCACTGCGGCCTCGCCGTCGCGGTCCTCGAGGAGGCGGCGCGCGGTGAGGGCTGCTGTGAACATCTCCTCGGCCTCCTTCGTCCGGCCCAGTTCGGTGGCCGTCGCGCCCAGCCGGTTCTGGATCCAGGCCTGCTCGGCGAGGTCGCCGGTGCGCCGCACTCCGGACAGGGCGTCGGTGAGCAGGGTTTCGCACTCGGGCCAGTTCTGGTTCACGGCCCGGAGCACCGAGGCGGCGGCCGGGATCCGCCAAGCGGCTTCTGGGTTGCCGGCGGCTGTGGCGGCTGCCGACGCCGCGAGAAGGTTGGCGTGCTCGACTTCCAGCCATGCCACCGCGGCGGCGCGGTCGGTGAATTCCTTCGCTGGAGCCTGTGACGCGGAACGGGCAGGGGTCGGCATACCCAGTGAGGGCAGGAGCGTGGTCGCGGCCTTCTCGGCCGTCTGGGTGTACCAGTCCAGTAGCCGGTCCACCGCCGGGGCCCATTCAGCTGTGGACAGCTGAACGGCGGCCGTCTCCACCGCGTAGGCGCGCAGTATGTCGTGGAGTTCGAAACGCCCTGGCGACCGTTGCAGCAGGAGGTACTCGTCGCACAGGCCTTCAAGTGCCTTTCGTGCCGCGCGCGGAGTGATCCCGGCCAGTGCCGCGGCCGCCTCCGGCGTCACGTCGGTGCCCGGCTGGATCCCCAGCAGCAGGTACAGCAGCCGCGCGCCCGGAGGCAGGGCATCGAAGGACAGGTCGAACACCGGACGCAGCGAACGTCGTCCGACGGTCATCGCGTCCAGACCGCCTTGGATCAGGTGCTCCAGCAGGTCGCAGGCGGCCCAGGAAGTGCGAGCCTTCAGCCGCGCTGCGGCTATCGTCAACGCCAGGGGGAGGTTGCCGCAGGCTTCGGCGACCTTGGCCGCCGCGACGGGGTCGGTGTTGATCCGTTCCTCGCCTGCGACGGCCGCCAGCAGATCGACCGCCTCGGTCTCGTCGAGGACGTCGAGCTGGAGGATCTCGGCGCCTTCCAGGCCCGCCATGGTGCGCCGCGACGTGATGAGCACCAGGCAGTGCGCGCCGGCCGGTATCAACGGGCGGATCTGGTGCTCGTCGGCGGCGTTGTCCAGCAGGACCAGCGCGTTGCGTCCGTGGATACGGTCGCGGTACATGGCCGCGCGCTCGTCGAGGGGCTCGGGGATCTGCCGGCCCGGTACGCCGAGCTGTCGCAGGAATGCGTCGAGCACGGCGGTGGGATCGGCGGGCGGCCGTTCGGGGTCGAAGCCGCGGAGGTTCACGTAGAGCTGGACATCGGTGAAGTGTCCGGACCGGACCAGGTGATGCGCGGCGTGTACGGCCAGCTGGGTCTTGCCCACCCCGCCCATGCCCTCGATCACCGATACGACGACCGTGGCCGCCGGGTTCTCGGAGGCAGGTGCCATCGCAGTGTCGAGGAGCTGCTTCAGTACCGTCTCGCGGCCGGTGAACGTCGCCAGATCTGCGGGGAGCTGCCGGAAGACCCCTGTCGGGCCTCCGGTCATGGCAGCCCCGTGGACCCGGATGCAGGCCTCCCGCCAGCGATCCACCGCCGCTTCGTCCAGACCCAGCGCACGGACGATTGCGATCACCAGGTCGAAGTCCAGGCGACGACGCCGGGGGTTGAACGTGTCGACCACAGTTGTCTGTGCCACGGCCTGGGAACCGTGCCGCAGGAGGCCGATCCGCTTGACCAGCGTCCGATATGACGGCGCCCCCGCCCATAATCGCAGCCGGCCCAGCGCTTCGATGAACTCCGCAAGATCCCCGGCCGTGTCCGGGTCCGGCATCGAAATCCCCGCGGTCATGTCCCACCCCCGATCCGACCCGCCCTAGGCGGCGCCGAGGCGGTACGGGTCACTGTAGGGGTGTTCGGGTTCGTTCGGAATCCTCACCCTCATCGATCGGGCCGCGCCATCCTTGAGGACGAAGCCGGGCGGTGCACCAAGGGGTAGTTGACAGAGTCTCGGCAGCTGCACGAGCGCGGCCTCACCGGGAACCGATTCCCGGATCACCCACCAATCCAGGGGGCACCGAGAAATGAAGTTGCACAAGAGGCTGGCGGTTGCCGCGGCGGCTGTCGCGGTCGCGATGCTGGCGCCCGGAGTTGCCCAGGCAGCCGGTTCCGAGACCGGCCACCAGGGCCCGACGGCGTCGCGCCAGGTGAACCTGAGCAAGGCCGAGGCACTGACAGGGCAGGCCGCCTCGGCCCAGGGCACCGCCCTGCGGAGCGGGGCGCTCACCGGGCTCTACGTCCGGATCCACAGCCTGTACTCGAAGACCCCGGGCCAGTGTCTGGACGTCGACATCTGGGGCAAGGGCGCCAACGGCTCGAAGATCCAGACCTGGACCTGCAACAACTCGCCCCAGCAGGAATGGATCTACTGGAGCGACGGCAGCCTGGAGAGCGTGAAGTTCCCCGGCATGTGCCTGGACGCCGACACCAACGGCAACGGCAAGGACGGCAACCTCGTCCAGCTGTACAAGTGCAACGGTTGGGCGAACCAGCGTTGGTACCACCCCTCTGGCGACCTGGCCATCTACAACGTGCGCTTCAACAACAACAACACCAAGGTCCTGGACCGCGACGCCACCCAGCCGGGTGACGGCGCCAAGGCCCAGCTGTGGACCAAGAACTTCGCGTCCCAGCAGTGGTGGGAGATCAGGACCGCCTGAGCAACGACCGGACGTGCGAGGGTGCCGGACTGCAGGGACCGCCGACGGCCTGTGGTCCGGCGTCGCAGCCGCTACTGACCGACGGCTGCCACGCGATCGGCCCCACGGACCCCGTCACGTTCGGGGTTGCCGCTGCGGATCCGCGCCTCAGTGGCGCCCGCCGGGCCGCGCTGATGGCAGGTGCCGGTCCCCGCCGGAGCTGAATTCGGTAGCGACGGTGGGGATGTTCGAAATCGGAGGAGAGCCTCCGTCCCGAGTGTTCGACAGACCGACGCAACGAATGGAGAACATGTTGCCCAGGAAATCTGCGCACCTCATCGCGGACAGCCGCAAATACGCCGTCGGCCGCAAATTGATGAGAAGTGCAGCGGTGGCCGGAGCGGCTGCGCTCGTCCTGGCCGCGGGAATTCCCTCGGCCGGGGCCGCCAGCGGGTCCCCGCGATTCATGCTCAAGAGCTTCATCAACGACAACAAGTGCATGGCCATCGGAGCCGGCAGTACTGCCGGTGGCGCCGGTGTGATTCAGTGGGACTGCTACGGCGGAGGGGAGCAGCAGTGGTATGCCGTGGGCCCCTGGTATCCGGACAACAACAGGGTCCCGTACTATCAGATAGTCAACTTCAACAGCGGCAAGTGCCTTGCCGATCCGGGCACCAGCCCGTACAACGGAGTGCAACTCATCCAGTACGGATGCGACGGTGGACCTGAGCAGTTCTGGTATTTGGACGCCGACCTCGTCATGGGAACCGCGGTACAGCTGATCAGGTACCACAGCGGCCCGCGGTGGAACGTCGGCCAGTGTGCGGCCGACGGTGCTTCCAGTACTGCTAACGGTGCACCGATCGTCCAGTGGACATGCACCGGAGGCTCCGAGCAGCGGTGGTATCTGAAGCCCGTGTGACGGCTGGTACCGGAACGGCCTCGCGTGGATGCGTGCGCCCTGCTCGAGCTCGTGCAGGGCACAGACCGAGGCGCCGCGCCGGTGGCGCAGCGCCTGGGATCGGACGCTGACGTCGGTGGGGCTGACGTAGATGTGCGGCCGCAGCCTGCCCGGCCTCGGCTCGGCCGTGGGGCTGAGGACCAGCGTCGGCTGCAGCCCGCCGAACCCTTCCGGCGGCCCGATCTCCACCGCGCCGTCCTCGTCGGTGCCGAACACGGTGCAGGCCGGCACCTCGCACCAGAACGCCGCCAGAGGCTGCGGGTCCCGGCAGTCGATCACCAGCTCGGACATGCGACAGGCCGTGGCAGGCATCCCGCGGGCCGTCAGCGGGTGGTCGGGGTACGGCGTTCCGGACGCCGGCGGCTGGGCCGGTCGGGTGGGGTCCGGGCCGTACCGGTGTGGTGGCCGCCGGTCGCGGCGGGTGGGCGCGGGAGGCTGGGGCTCCGGAGGCAGGCAGGAGAGAGCGTGTGAGCCAGCGCGGCCGTAGAGGTGTCCGGGGCCCGGTGGCCGACGACAGGGGCGGGGGCGTCGACCGTCCGGGCGCCAATGCCGGTGTGCTGGGGACCGCACTCGCCGTCGTGCTGGCCTTCTCGCTGTCCCAGGGCGCGTGGGAGTGGTTCTCCACCTACCTCGGTGTGACGCTGCTGGTGGTGGTCCTGTCCTTCGGGCGGGTACCGCTGTGCTCACCGGGCCGGCAGGCCGCGTACGCGCTGGTGGTCGGTCTGTGCGTGGCACTGGCGCTGGCTCCGGCGATGCAGCGCTGGGACTGGCTGTTCCCGATGCCGGGCAACCGGGACGGATGCGTGGAGTCGGGCCGGTACGAGAGTCTGCGGACCGAGGCCGCGCTGGGGGACCTGGCCGCCGGTGCCGGGGACGCGCTCACCCAGGCCCAGCAGCAGCAGAGCAGTCTGGCCGTGGTCGACTGCCTGGCGGCGACCACCACCCGGTGGCTGCCGGTGTACGCGTTGGGGACCGCGCTGCTGGTGGGTGCGGTCGCCTGGGGGTGGGGGTGGACCCGGTCCCGGAGGACCGGCTCCGGATCGGCGTGAGCCGGCCCCCGGTGGCCTCGGCCGAAGCTGGACGCCTGCCTCAGCCGAGCCTGGAGACCTGGTAGTGGCCAATGAGCCAGCCGTCGCCGTCCTGCCGGACCAGGACGCTCAGGTGGACCGTGAGGGTCGGCCGGTCGACGAAGGAGAAGTCGACGACCAGATAGGCGAGGACCAGGTCCTCGGCGAGGCGTCTGGTCTCGAGGATCCGGTAGTCGGCCGTCATCCCGAGCGGCTGGGAGTCGTAGTAGTCCGCGACGCCCTGCCGTCCGACGCTGTAGGGGTGCAGGCCCTGGAAGATCGCGTCCTCCGTGAAGAGCGCGGCGACCTGCCGGGGCTCGTGGGCGTCGACGGCGGCCTTCCAGGGGTCGAGGACACTGCGCGCGACCGCCTCGTCCTGTGCCGTGGTGCTCATCGGGACCTCTCTCGTGGCATCGGTGTGCTGCGGGCTGTTCCAGCCTGCGGGCCGGGTGGTCGAGGTGCGCGCGGAGCAGGTCTTGGCGAGTATCACCCTGGGGGCGAGGTTGAAGGTTGAGGAGCAGCGCATGGAGTTCCTGGTGGACATGGTGACCACGGTGCCGGAGGGGACCTCCGAGGAGGCCGTGGCCGAGATCCGCGCCCGGGAGGCGGCACGGGCCCGGGAGCTGGCGGCCCAGGGCAGCCTGCTCCGGCTGTGGCGGCCCCCGCTCGCGCCGGGCGAGTGGCGGAGCTGGGGCCTGTTCAGCGCCGAGGACGCCGAGCGTCTGGAGCAGGTGCTCGCGTCGATGCCGCTGCGGGTGTGGCGGCGGGACGAAGTGACGCCGTTGTCCCCCCATCCGAACGACCCGGGCCGCTAGGACGCGCACGGACCGGAGCGAGGAGCTGAAGATGCGTACGGACATCAGGCCGGGCGGGGTGTTCCCCGACTACGAGCTGACCGACCACGCCAGGACCAGGCGCAGGCTGAGTGACCTCCAGGGGACGGATCCGATGGTGCTCCTCCTCTCGCGGGGCCACTACTGCCCCAAGGAACACCAGCAGCACCAGCAGCTGGCGGCGCACTATCCCGAGATCGCCGTGGCCTACACCCAGGTGGTCACCATCTCGACCGACGGCATCCTGGAGCTGGCGGAGTTCCGCGACTCGGTCGGGGCCCGGTGGACCTTCCTCTCCGACGCCGGGCGCAAGGTCCAGAAGGACCTGGACATCCAGGAGTACACCGACCCGCACCACGATCCGATGGTCCCGCACACCCTGGTGCTCAAGCCGGGGCTGGTCATCCACAGCGTCTACAACGGCTACTGGTACTGGGGCCGGCCGTCGGTCGAGGACCTGCGCCGCGACCTGCGCGAGGTGACCCGCGAGATCCGGCCCGACTGGGACCTGTCCGCACCGGGCCTGCGGGAGGCCTGGGACGGCGGCGACCGCCGCGGCTTCTTCCCCTACAAGTGACGTGCGACTGACGTTCGAGGAGTTCTCGTGACCGTTCCACCCGTCTCCCCCGGTGGCCCGCCGGCCCGCTACGACGACCTGCGGGCCATGGTGATCAACTGCACGCTGAAGCGCTCGCCGGAGCGGAGCCACACCCAGGGGCTGATCGACCTCAGCACCGGCATCATGGAGTGCCAGGGCGTGCAGGTCGAGACCGTCCGGGCGGTGGACGTCGACATCGCGACCGGTGTCTGGCCGGACATGACCGAGCACGGCTGGGAGACCGACGAGTGGCCGGTCCTCTACTCGAGCGTCATGGCCGCCGACATCCTGGTGCTGGCCGGGCCGATCTGGCTGGGCGACAACAGTTCGGTGATGAAGCAGGTCATCGAGCGGCTCTACTCCTGTTCGAGCCTGCTGAACGACGCCGGGCAGTACGCCTACTACGGGCGGGTCGGCGGCTGTCTGATCACCGGGAACGAGGACGGGGTGAAACACTGCGCGATGAACGTGCTCTACAGCCTGCAGCACCTGGGGTACGTCGTCCCGCCGCAGGCCGACGCGGGCTGGATCGGTGCGGCCGGTCCGGGCCCGTCCTACCTCGACCCGGGCTCCGGCGGGCCGGAGAACGACTTCACCAACCGCAACACCACCTTCATGACCTGGAACCTGCTCCACCTGGCCCGCATGCTCAAGGACGCGGGCGGCATCCCGGCGTACGGCAACCAGCGCTCCGGGTGGGACGCCGGCTGCCGCTTCGACTCGGAGAACCCTGAGCACCGCTGAGTTCGGCGCGGCCGACGACCTCGAGCGGACCCCGGTCCGGCCGAGGCCAGGGCTTCCCTAGGCGTCGGCGCGGCGGGGAAGCTTCCAGCCCGGGCGGGGGAAGTGGCAGGTGTAGCCGTTGGGGAATTTCTGCAGGTAGTCCTGGTGCTCGGGCTCGGCCTCCCAAAAGGGCCCGGCCGGGGTGACCTCGGTGACGACCTTGCCCGGCCACAGGCCCGAGGCGTCGACGTCGGCGATGGTGTCCTCGGCGACTCGCTTCTGCTCATCGGTGAGGTAGTAGATCGCCGAGCGGTAGCTGGCGCCGATGTCGTTGCCCTGGCGGTCCTTGGTCGACGGGTCGTGGACCTGGAAGAAGAACTCGAGCAGGGCCCGGAAGTCGGTCCGGGCCGGGTCGTAGACCACCTCGATGGCCTCGGCGTGGTTGCCGTGGTTGCGGTAGGTGGCGTTCGGGACGTCGCCACCGGTGTAGCCCACGCGGGTGGACACCACGCCGGGCTGGCGGCGGAAGAGCTCCTCCATGCCCCAGAAACAACCCCCGGCGAGGATGGCCTTCTCGGTCGCCATGGTTCCACTCCCTCAGTGACGGACATCGGCTTTCGCTGCTACTGACAACCTACGAGGCCGCCGTATTCCTGTGCACGCGCCGGCCGCTCCTCGTCCGGGTTCCGTAAGGAAACAGGACCGGCCGGTTCAGGGCGTGATCGACGGTCGCGGGCGCAGGACGGCGTTGAGGGAGGTTGCCGCCGTCACGTCGAACCCGGCCTGGCATGCGATTCCCAGCTGCTCCGCGACCTTGCGGATGTTGAGGTCGACCGCGGCCTCGGCGAGGGTGGCGAGTGCGTCGATCGCGGCGCGTGCCCGCAGTACGGCCGTGCTGACGAGGACGGCGCCGATGACGGAGGCCGGCCACCAGCCGGTGGAGACGGTGACGAGCAGGTAGGCCGTTTCCCAGGCGGCGAGCCGGCCGGCGTCCGCGTAGCCGTCCCGGACGCCCTGGATGTCCTTGCGGGCCTCGCTGTCGGCGACCGCCCAGATGTGCGGCCAGATCTCGGCGAGTTCGACGCCGTAGCGTTGCCGGACCCGACCGGCGGCGGTGGCCATGCGCTGGGCCGTCCAGGTCGGCCGGTCCGGTGGGCCGTCCGGGAAGCTCCGCTCCTGCTGCTCGAGCAGTCGGGCTTCGGTCGGACGGCGGCGGTTCGGCGTCGTCCCGTGGAGGTGATCGTGAAGGCGCTGGTCACGAGCCTCCTGGATGGCGCGGGTGAGGGTGGTCCAGCGACGGATGCGCCGATGGGTGAGCACCGTGACGTACCAGTGCGGCCGGTCCGGGATCCAGGCTCGCTCGAAGGTCCGGCCCGCCGAGGCCGCAGCTGCCCCGGCGGCGGTTGCGAGGGCGGTCACGAGCAGTAGGGCGGTGAGGAGCTCGGCCGGCTGCTGGTCTGCGTGCGCGCCGGCGAACGCGTTCAGGTAGGTGCGGAGGTACCGGAGGTCCACCGCGTGCCGGAATCCCGAGTGTCGCGCGATCACCAGGCACATGACGAAGAGCAGGCCGGGGCCGAGCAGCAGCGCGGCCCAGCGCTCGGCGGCCTTCTTGGAGATTCCCAGGAGCAGTGTGGTCACGGTGTCACGGCAGGAGGGTGAGAGGGCGGTCGACCAGGGCGCAGCTGGCCTCGCTCTCCTCGGCGCGGGTGCACCAGCGGAGCGGGCAGACTCGCAGGGGCGGTGCCCCACGAGGGGTCCGGACCCCCGGCAGCGGGCTCCACGTCCGGTCCGGCCGGGTCAGACCGTGAAGACCGCAGGTGGTCGCCGCCGAGTCGAGCTGGTCCAGGAGATCCGTCATCCTGTCCAACGGGCGGTCGTCCGAGGCCATCAGTTCGATCACCTGTCGGAGGAGGTCGTCTGCGCCAGCCGCGGGCCGGGCGCTTCGACGCTCTCGAGCCCCTGCTGGAGGAGAGGCTCGAGGACGTGATCGAGCTCCTCGGCTTCGGCGATCCGCTGGTGCGCGCACTCGCCGCTCGCCGGGCGTTGGACGACCTGAAGCAGCCGCGGCTGTGGTGACCGCGAGTACCTCCTCGCCGTGCATCGGGCCGAACCTCAGGCGGCCTGCATCGAGCTCACAGTGGCGGCCTACGGGATGAGACGGAGGGGTGAGAGCTGCCCGGCTGACGCGTCGAAGCCGCTACCGGCGACGACCTTCCGTCCCCTGAAGCAAGGGGATCTCGAAGTCCCACTCGAGTGCTCGGTGGCGTGGGTTCCGCTTCGCTGTCTCACCCTCGACCTCCAGCGGCGAGCTGGTGGGACGCCGGCTGCCGCTTCGACTCGGAGAACCCCTGAGCACCGCTGAGTTCCGGCAGCAGCCGGCCGGGCCCGCCCCACCGGCGCGTTCAGCGGATCCGTTCCGTCGTCGTCATGGGCAGGCCTCCGTCTCCAGTCCCAGTTCGAAGCGCAGGTAGCGGTCGACCGACCGGGCGAGGACCTCGTTGCCGTCGCTGGTGACGACGCGGTCCCACCATGCTCCGTAGATCCGCTCGAAGCGGTAGCCGGCGAGCAGTTCTCCGGCGGCGCGGACGGCGTCGGGCCGCTCCGGGATGTGGTTGGCGTAGCTGTACATGATCGTGACCCAGCGGCGGTCCGGGCAGACGTTGACCACATCGCCGCTGAACAGCGCACCCGCCCCGGAGCTCCAGTGCATCACCGTGCTGCCCGGGAAGTGGATGCCGGGGTTGATCAGCGTCAGGTCGTCGGTCAGCCGGTGGGTCCGTCCGCTCCAGAAGCGCAGGGCGGGGTCGGGGCGGCCGACCCACTGCCGGTCGGCCTCGTGCAGGTACACCGGAGCGTCGAAGGTGTGGGCCCACTCGACCATGGCGGAGTAGAAGTGCGGGTGGCTGATGACGATCGCGTCGATCCCGCCGGCCTGCTCCACTTCGCGGATCACCGCGTCGTCGAGGTAGGGCACGCAGTCCCACAGCACGTTGCCGGCGGCCGTGCGCAGCAGCAGGGCCCGCTGGCCGATGGCGAAGGCGGGGGTGCAGCCGATGCCGAGCACGTCCGGGCCCTGCTCCTCGAAGCGCATCTCGTGGCCCTCGCCCCGCAGTTCGGCGAGGCTGGTCCACTGCTGGCCGTCGGCCCCGACGTACTGGCGTTCGTCCAGGCAGACCGGGCAGTCGGGACGGGCGGCGGCGTACTGGGTGCCGCAGGTGCGGCAGATGGGCAGGGCGGATCCGGTGAGGTCAGCCACGGTCGCCTCCGGTCAGCTCGGTGAGGACGTACGGGCGGCTGGGCCGCCAGCCCAGCTCGGTGACGGCGCGGGACCCGGAGACGACCTGGTTCAGCGCCAGGGCCTCGGCGAACGGAGCGCCCACGGCCTCGGCGGCCTGCTCCAGCGGCCAGGGCTCGGCCCGGCCGGTGCCACCCGCGGCGACGTCGGCGGCGGCAGCGAGCGCGGCGACCGGCACCGCCTCGTGGGCCACGCCGTGCAGGACGCCTCCCGGCTCGGCCCCGGTCAGGGCCAGCACGAACAGCTCGGCGAGGTCGTCCACGTGCACCATCGGCCAGCGGGTGGCCGGCGAGCCGACATACCGGCCGCTGCCGTGCTCCTTCGCCCAGCCGGTCATCAGACCGGGGATGCCGCCGCCGTGGCCGTACACGATGCCGGGCCGCAGCACCACGGCGCGCACGTCCTCGGCCGCGCTCGCCAGCACGCGCTGCTCGATGCGCGGGCGGTAGCCGACGATGGTGATCGCGTCCGTGGCGGCGTCCTCGCCGACGGCGGTGTCGCCGGTGGCGCCGAGCACCCAGACACCGCTGGTGTACACGAACGCCCGCCCGGTGCCGCGCAACCCTTCGGTCAGTGCGCCCACGGCCGCAGCGTCCACCGGCTCCTCGCCGGTCGGCGTCGCGAGGTTCAGCACGGCGTCGATGTCGTCGGTGACGGCGGCCCGCAGCGAGGCGGGGTCGCGCAGATCGCCCACGCGCGACGCCGCGTCAGGACCGATCCGTTCGGCGTCCTTGACGAAGTGGACCACCTGATGGCCGTCCGCCATCAGCTGCCGCACCACGGCGGATCCGATGTAGCCGGTGGAACCCAGCACGAGTACCTTCACGTCTGTTCCTCTTCGATTGCTCGACGACAAGGGGTGACAACAACTAGGGGTGAACGGGGATGCGTTCGGGCTGGTGACGGTCGACGCCATGCGCAGGTCTTCCCGGCTCCTTGCGAATCGCTTTCAGGCGGGTACGGGTGGCTCATGAGCCATGACGCCGAGCAGCAGCTCGGCGGCCGGCGCCGGTGATGAACCAGACGCGGCTCGTGGATCCGGCCGTGGTGCTCATGTGCGGTGCTCCTCCTGTCCGGGAGAGGTCGTGGGAATGGGGGTGGCCGGGAGGGTTCGGCCAGCTGCTCGGCCGCGGCGTGCGCTGCGGACGGCCAGGGCGGTGAGGAGGGTGAAGAGGGCGCCGGTCGTCAGGACACCGTTGGTGCTGAGGTTGGTGGCGACGATCCCTCCAAGGAGGGCCCCGAGGGCGATGGCCAGGTTGTAGACCGAGGTGTTCAGGGCGGTGGCGGCCTCCGCCGAGTCGGGCGCCGCCTTGAGGATCCACGTCTGGACGGCGACCGGCACACCGCCGAAGGCCAGCCCCCAGCCCAGGAGCAGCAAGGTTCCGCCGACCGGGGTGCGGCCGGCGAGGGGGAAGACCGCGAGGATCGCGGTGAGCAGGACGCTGATGGTGACGACGGTCGCGCGGACGTTCCGCTCCGCGGCCGCACCGGCGAGGAAGTTGCCGAGGATGCCGGCGACGCCGAAGCCGAGCAGGAGCGGGCCGATCGCGCCCTCGCCGATCCCCGAAACGGTCCGCAGGATCGGGCTGACGAAGGTGAAGGCGGCGAAGTGGCCGCCGACCAGGAGGAACGTGGCGATGACGCCGGCGCGTACCACGGGGTGGCGGAACTGCTGCGGCAGCGTGCGCAGCCGAACGACCTGTTGGGCAGGCATCGAGGGCAGCAGGAGGAGCAGGCCGACCAGCACGAGGAGGCCCAGTGCGCCCGCGGCCACGAACGCAGTGCGCCAGTCCGCGAGACCGCCGATCAGCGTCCCGGCCGGTACGCCGAGGACGTTGGCCGCCGTGGCGCCGCCGAAGACCACCGAGATGGCCCGGGGTACGGAGCGATCCGGTACCAGCCGCACGGCGAGGCCGGCGGCGAGCGACCAGAAGCCGCCGATGCTGATCCCGATGAGGAAGCGCGCGCCCAGCAGGACGGTGAAGTCGGGTGCCACGGCCGACAGTCCGTTGGCCAGGACCATCAGGGTGATCAGGCCGATCAGTGCGACCCGGCGGTCGAGCCGTCCGATCGCCACCGGCAGCAGCGGCGCCGTGGCGGAGGCGACCAGGCCGGGGACAGTGACCATCAGGCCTGCGGTGCCCTCGGAGACGTGGAGAGTTCCTCCGATGAACGGGAGCAGCCCCACCGGCAGTGACTCGACGGTCACCAGGGCGAACGTCCCGACCGCCATGGTGGCGACGGCGAGCCAGCTCCTGAGGGGCACCCGATCGCTTTCGGACGGGGTGGGTGGCTTCCGGGCGTCGACGACGGTCATGGCACTCCGGTCCGGTAGGGATTCGTTGTGCTGACGATCCTTCAGGCGGACGCCACGGCCATCAACGCCCAAGATCAGTAGGATCCGATAAATCAGGCTTATGACGGGGGTCGGCGGCACATGGAGATGCGCGAGATCGAGGTCTTTCTGACACTGGCGGAGGAGCTGCACTTCGGCCGGGCGGCCGCCCGGCTGCACCTCACCCAGGCACGCGTCAGTCAGGTGATCGGCCGTCAGGAGCGGCAGCTCGGCGGTCTGCTGTTCGACCGCTCCAATCGCCGCCGGATCCGCCTGACCCCGCTCGGCAGTCAGCTGCGCGCGGATCTGGGGCCGGTCCACGCGCAGCTGCGGGACAGCCTCCAACGGGCCCGGTTGGCTGCCCGCGGCAGGACCGCACGCCTGCGGGTGGGCATGATGCCCTTCAACGTGCCCGACCTGCACCGCTACTGGGAGGCGTTCCGGTCCCGCCACCCCGAGTGGGAGCTGCAGGTGCGCAGGGCACCGTACGTCGAGCCGTTCGCCAGGCTCCGTGACGGCGACATGGACGTCTTCGTCACCTGGCTGCCGGTGGACGAGCCCGATGTCACCGTCGGCCCGGTCCTCTTCCACGACCCCCGCGTACTGGCCGTCGCCGCGGACCACGACCTCGCAAGTCACGACGCCGTTCCGCACGAGGCGCTCGCCGACTTCGCCCACGCCATGGCCCCCGCCATGCCCGACTACTGGGAGGACGCCTACCTGGGGTTCTACACACCCCGGGGCAGGACCATCGAACGCGTCGAGGAGGTCACCAACGCGGACGAGCTGATCCATCTCGTCACCACCGGCGAGATCGTCCACCCCTTTCCCTCGCACGTCACCCGGTACTGGTCCATGTCCCACGTGCGCTTCCTCCCCATTCCCGAGATGGGGACGATGCCGTACGCCCTGGTGTGGCGCCGCGACGGCGAGAGCGAGCTGGTCCGGGCCCTCGCCCGGACCGTCCGCGAGATCGGCGCCCTGCACTTCTGAGTTCCCGGGTCCAGGACGACCACCTGGCAACCGGTCGCGGGAACCGGGCAGGTCCGGACGGCGGACGGCCGGGCCGAGCGCTTCGCACTGCCGTTGGCCCGCATGCTCAAGGACGCGGGGGCGTCCCGGCGTGGGCCGGTGGGGTCACAGCGGCAGGTCGAGGACCAGGGGCCGGTGGTCCGAGATCGGTGTCCTGGGCGCCCGTATCGCCTCCGGCCGGTGCGGGCCGGGTCCGGTCGCGAGGATGTGGTCGAGTTGCACCCGTGGGCGGTGCGACGGGAAGGTCGGGACCCGGGCCAGGTCGCGCCAGCCCGACCGGGGCGACGGGGAGAGCAGGTCTGCCGCGCCGAGCGTCGCCGCCGGGAGCGCGCCGGCGAGGTTGAGGTCGCCCAGCAGGATGTGCGGCCGGGGCAGGTCGGCGATCCAGCCGTGCACGGCGAGCAGTTGGCGCACGTTCCAGCCCGGGACGAACGACAGGTGCAGCGCCACCGCCGTGAACGGGCCGCGCCTGCCCTCCAGTACGGCGGCCAGTGCCGCGCGCGGATGGTCGCGGATCACCGTGAGCCCCGCCCGGCCGGCCACCGGCAGCGGCAGGGCGACCGGGGGCGCGGCGAACCGTCGGGCCCGCCACTCCAGGACCGGCAGGCGGGACAGCAGCGCGATGCCGTGCGAGGGCACCTCCCCGTCGTGCCCCGTGCCCGGCGGGCCGTAGACCCGCAACCCCGGCTCGGAGCGGTCGGGTTCCCATCGGCGGCCCGGCCTGGCCCGGGCGTGGAACGCGGAGGCGTAGCGCCAGTCGGCGGCGCCGGTCGCCTCGGCGACCGCCCGCGCCTGGTCGAGCCGACCCGACCGCTCCTGGTGGCGGTCGAGTTCCTGCAGCGCCAGCACGTCGGCGTCGAGGGCGGCGACGGCGTCGACGAGCGGCCGCACGGTGGGGGTGTCCGGGCCCGTGGTCGGCGCCGGGCGGCCGCTGGCGAGGAGCTGCCGCCCGTGCAGGACGTTGAAGGTCGCGAGGCGCACCACTGCGGATCCGGTCACGGTCCGACCGTACAACAGGGTTGCCGGGTGCCTCTCCTGACGGGAGCTCGGGTGGCACCGGACCGCCCCGCGAAGGCGGGGGCGGGGGCCGGCCGGGGGTCCGGCCGGCCTCCGCGGGCCGGTCAGGCGAGGTGGCTGACGTGCGGCCAGTCGATGTCGACGTCGGCGGCCTTGTTGAAGTAGTTGGTGAAGACGTTGAGCGCCACATTGGCGATCACCTCGGCCACCTCGCCGTCCGTCAGTCCGGCCTCGCGGGCGGCCTTCAGGTCGGCGTCCTCGAGCTCCCCCCGGGTGCGGGTCAGCGTCACGGCGAGGGCCAGTGCGGCGGCGGTCCGGGCGTCCGCCGAAGCGCCGCGCCGGGCCTGCTCGGCGGCGTCCGGGGAGAGCCCGGCGAGCTCGGTGGCGATGTGGGTGTGGGCGGAGAGGCAGTAGTCGCAGGCGTTCTCCTGCGCCACCGCGAGGGCGATGGCCTCGCGGGTGGCGGCCGGGAGCCTGCCGCCGCCGAGGGCGCCGGAGAACTCGAGGTAGCCCTTGAGGACGGCGGGGCTGTTGGCCATCACCTTGGCCATGTTCGGGGTGACCCCGAGGGCGGCGCGGACGGTGGAGAGGAGGGCGGCGGCGGGGGCGGTCGCCTCGGTCGGCTCGATGATCGGAAGTCGCGACATGGGGATGCTCCTGGATGGTTACGCAACCAACGTTCTAATGGTTGCTGGCTGCTCTAGCCGTTAGAACCATGCCATGGGACTCTCACGGTTGCAAGTCCGCCGTACCATGAGGAGGTGGACCTGAACGCATACGAGAGCGGTGGCGCCCCCCTGCTGGGCGAGCCCCTGCCGATCGAGCTGGCCAACGCGACGTACGCCGTGCGCGGCCGGCTGGTGGACGGGCTCACGACCGTCGAGCACGCCGCCGCCTGGCTGCGCGACAACCGGGCCCGGTTCGCCACCGCACTCGACGACGACGCTCTGCTCGCCCTCGACGAGGCGGACCTGCGCGCGATCCGGTCGCTGCGCGACGCGGCCCGCACGCTGATCGACGCCGCCGCCCGCGGTACGGACGCGCCCGCCGAGGCGGTCGGCGAACTCAACCGCCACGTGCGGCGCGCCCCCAGCTGGCGTGAACTGGCCACGGGCCCCGGCCCGGCCACCCTCACCCGCAGCGCCGCGGCACCCGTCCCCGCCGCCCTCGGTGAGATCGCCCAGGCGACCGTGGACCTGGTCACCGGCCCCGAGCGCGAGCTGCTGAGGGCCTGCCAGGCGCCGGGCTGCGTCCTGTACTTCCTCAAGAACCATCCGCGCCGCGAGTGGAGCGGCCCGGACTGCGGCAACCGCGCCCGTGCCGCCCGCCACTACGAGCGCACCAGGCAGAGCTGAACCGCCGGGGCGGCCCGGCGGCGGAAGGAGGGCCGGCGATGGATCCCCGTCCGCCCGTGGAGCCCGATGCCACCGAGCTGGCCGCGATGGTGCGGCGCCGCGAGGTCACCCCGGCGCAGTTGGTCGAGGCGGCCGTCGAGCGGATCGAGCGGCTCGGCCCCGCACTCAACGCCGTCGTCATCCCGATGTACGAGGCCGCGCTCGCGGCCGCCGACCGGCCGCCGCAGGGCCCGTTCGCGGGGGTGCCCTACCTGCTCAAGGACCTGGCCACCGAGGTCGCCGGGGGCCGGTTCACCGAAGGTTCCCGCTTCCTGCGCGGCCATGTCTCCGGCTACGACAGCGAATTGGTCCTCCGGCTGCGCCGGGCCGGGCTGATCGTCCTCGGCAGGACCAACACCCCCGAGTTCGGCATGGTCCCCACCTGCGAGCCGGTCCTGCACGGGCCGACCTGCAACCCCTGGGACCCCACCCGCTCCACCAGCGGATCCAGCGGCGGCTCGGCGGCGGCCGTCGCCGCCGGGCTGGTGGCGGCGGCGCACGGCAACGACCTGGGCGGCTCGATCCGGTTCCCCGCCTCCGCCTGCGGCCTGTTCGGGCTCAAGCCCACCCGCGCCCGCAACCCGCTCGGGCCGGAGTACGGCGACGTGGTCGGCGGCTGGGCCTGCGAGCACGCCCTCACCCGGTCGGTGCGCGACAGCGCCGCGCTCCTCGACGCCACCTCCGGGCCCGCCCCGGGCGATCCGTACCCGGCGCCGCCCCCGCTGCGGCCGTTCGCGCTGGAGGTCGGGGCCGACCCCGGCCGGCTGCGGATCGCGTACACCGCCCGCACCCCGGACGGCTCCCCCGGGCACCCCGACTGCGTCGCCGCCCTCGACGACGCCGTCGCCCTGTGCGAAGAGCTCGGCCACGAACTGACGGAGGCGGACCTGCCCGGGCTGACCCCCGCGGTCGGCGCGGCCATCGGCACGGTGTTCGACGCGGCCACCGCGTGGATCGTCCGCTACTGGGTCCGCCGGCTCGGCCGCGAGCCGGCGGAGGACGAACTGGAGCCGCTGACCCGCGCCTACCGGGCGGCCGGTGAGCGGGTCGGCGCCGCGGACTACCTGCTCGCCGTCGAGGACCTCCAGGCGTTCGCCCGGGTCGTCGCCGCCTTCCTCGCCCGCTTCGACCTGTGGCTGACCCCGACCATGTCCACACCGCCCGTCCCGCTCGGCGAGATCACCTCCACCGAGGACGATCCGCTGCGGGCCGCCCGCAACGGCGGCCGGACCGTTGCCTACCCGGCGGTGGTCGCCAACCTCACCGGCAACCCCGCGATGTCCGTCCCCCTGTGGTGGAACCCGGCCGGGCTGCCGGTCGGGGTCCACTTCCTGGGCCGCTTCGGCGACGAGGCCACCCTGCTGCGGCTGGCCGCCCAGTTGGAGGCCGCCCGGCCCTGGTCCCGGCGGCGGCCGCCCGTGCACGCCTGAGCCCCCGCGGGAGGGGCGCACGACCGGGGTCGTGGCCGGGTGCCGCCCGGCGTAGCGTGGCAAGGAGGAGAGGGTCTCCGCTGCGGTCTCATCGGGCTGCGTCGCGGGCGCGTCCGGCGTCGCCCGGCTCTCCCCGGACCCGCCCGGTGGGGAGGAGGAGCGATGTCGGTCGTGGAACTCGATGCGGCCAAGCAGGAGGCGTTCGCAGGACGCATGATCGAGGTGGTCAACGACGCCTGCCTGGGGCTGATGGTGAGCCTGGGCCACGAGGCCGGACTGTTCGACGCGATGTCCGTCCTGCCGCCCGCCACCAGTGCGGAGATCGCCCGGGCCGCCGGGCTGAGCGAGCGCTACGTACGGGAGTGGCTCGGCGCGACGGTGGTCGGCGGGATCGTCGACTACCGGCCCGCGGACGGGACCTACGTGCTGCCGCCGGAGCACGCGGCCTCGCTCACCAGGGCGGCGGGGCCGGACAACCTGGCCCGGATCGCGCAGAACCTGGGCATGATGGGCGAGGTCGAGCAGCGGGTGCTGGCGGCGTTCCGGACCGGGGCCGGGGTGCCGTACTCGGCGTACCCGCGCTTCCAGGCGCTGCAGGCGGAGGAGTCCGGGCAGGTGTACGACCTGGCGCTGGTGGACGGGATCGTGCCGCTGGTGCCCGGCCTCACCGAGCGGTTGCAGCACGGCATCGACGCGCTGGACATCGGCTGCGGGCAGGGTCACGCGGTCAACGTGCTGGCCGCCGCGTTCCCCGCCAGCCGCTTCCGCGGGCTCGACGCCTCGGAGCAGGGCATCGCCGCGGCCCGTGCGGAGGCGGCCGGACTGGGGCTGCCCAACGTCGAGTTCGAGGTCGGTGACTGCGCCGCGCTGACCGGCTCCTACGACCTGATCACGGCGTTCGACGTGATCCACGACCTGGCCAGGCCGACCGCCGCCCTCGCCGCGATCTCCGGGGCGCTCGCCGAGGACGGGGTGTTCCTGATGGGCGACATCGCCGCGTCCAGCCGGCTGGAGGAGAACCTCGACCACCCGCTCGGGCCCGCGCTATACACCTTCTCGGTGTTCTACTGCATGTCCGTCTCGCTGAGCGAGGGCGGGGAGGGACTCGGCACCGTGTGGGGCGAGCAGACCGCCCGGCGGATGCTCGCCGAGGCCGGGTTCGGCCGGGTCGAGGCCGAGCGGGTGGAGGGCGACATCCTCAACGTGTACTACGTGGCGCGTCACTGAGGGCGGCCCCCAGCGGGGGCCGCTTGTTCTTGAATAGTCGCTCATGTATGGTCCTGCCATGCCCCGACCCCGCGAATTCGAGCCCGACACCGTGCTCGACCAGGCCATGCGCAAGTTCTGGGAGCGCGGCTACCGGGCCACCTCGATCGAGGACCTGGTGAAGGCGACCGGCGTGAAGCCGGGCAGCATCTACAGCGCCTTCCCGGGCGGCAAGCGGGCCCTGTTCCTCAAGTCGCTGGAGCGCTACTCCAAGCTCGTCGTACCGCAGAAGCTCGGCGAACTGGAGGCCCCGGGGGCGTCCCTGACGGAGCTGCGAGGCTACTTCGACGGACTGGTGCGCGACCTGCTCAGCCCGGAGGGCCGGCAGGGCTGCCTGCTGGTCAACACCGCGATCGAGAACGCGGCCGAGGACGACGAGGCCGCGGCCGTCGTCCGGGGCCACCTGGCCCGCCTGGAGAACTGCATGGCCGCCGCCCTGGACACCGCCCGCCTGCGGGGCGAGGTCCGGACCTCGCTGGACCCGGCCGGCACCGCCAGGCTGCTGGTCGCCACCTGCCAGGGGCTGATGGTCGTGGGCAAGGCCAACCCGGACGAGGCGGTCCTGCGCGCGATCACGGACAACGCGTTCGCCGCCCTCGCCTGACCACCGGACACCACACCCTCCGGGCCACCGCACCTGCGGTGGCCCTTCTTCCGGCCCAATATTTGAATGACCACTCAAGAACGGATCCGATCATGAAGGCCATCGTCATCTCCGCCCACGGCGGCCCCGAGGTGCTCACCCTCACCGAGCTGCCCGACCCCGTCCCCGCCGACGGCGAAGTACTCGTCCGCGTCAGGGCGTTCGGCCTCAACCACGCCGAGGCCTACATGCGGGCCGGCGCCTGGGGGCAGGTGGCGGCCGTCACCGGGATCGAGTGCGCCGGGACGGTCGAGTCCGACCCGTCGGGCCGGCTCCCGGCCGGGACCACCGTGGTGGCGGTCCTCGGCGGCATGGGCCGGACCCGCAACGGCAGCTACGCGGAACTGGTGACCGTCCCGGCCGGCAACGTCGTCGAGGTCCGCTCCGGCCTCGGCTGGGCCGAACTCGCCGCCGTCCCCGAGGTCTACGCCACCGCGTGGAGCGGCCTGTTCGGCAACCTGGAACTGCGGTCCGGCGAGACGGTCCTGGTCCGCGGCGCGACCTCGGCCCTCGGCCAGGCCGCCGTCAGCCTCGCCGTCGACCACGGCGCCCGGGTGGTCGCCACCACCCGCAGCGCCGGCCACCGCGCCCTGCTCCGGGAGCTCGGCGCGCACCAGGTGCTGATCGACGACGGCCGGCTCACCCCGCAGGTCAGGGACGGCGGGATCACCGTGGACGCCGTCCTCGACATCGTCGGCAACAGCGTCCTGCGGGACTCCCTGGCGCTGGTCCGGCCGCGCGGCCGGGTCTGCCAGATCGGTTTCCTCGGCGGCTTCGACCCGGTGCCGGACTTCGACCCGATCGCCGACCTCCCCAGCGGGGTCCGGCTCAGCTTCTTCGCCAGCGCCTTCGTCCTCGGCACACCGGAATTCCCGCTCACCGACGTCCCGTTGGACGAGATCTACGCCAAGGTGGAGGCCGGCACGCTGCCGGCCGGCCCGGTCCGGGTCTTCCGCTTCGAGGAGATCGTCGAGGCACACCGGGTCATGGAGAGCGGTACGGCGCTCGGCAAGATGGCCGTCACCGTCGGCTGACCCGCCGCCACCGGCCGGGCGCGCGGCTCCCGCGGGCCCGACCGGTGGCGGGCCGTCAGACCAGGTGCCGCCGGAAGAAGTCGGCCGCCTCCGCGCCCACCCGGGCGCGGGCGCCGGGGTCGGCGGGTTCCGGGGCGAAGAAGTCGTCGTGGCGGACGTCGGGGCCCGCCGAGCGGCCGCTCGCGGTGGGGATGTGCTCCAGGTACGGCCGGGTGTCGGCCTCGTACGGGGTGACCTGGTCGGCGCCGCCCCAGCGGATCTCCACCGGCACCCGCACCGTCGCCAGGCTCTCCGGGGTGACCAGCGCGCCGATGCCCGGGGCCACCTGGAAGACCGCCCGCACCCGGGCGTCCGAGTGGTCGGCCGCGGCGGCCTCGAGCGCGCCCTGCAGCAGGTCCTGATGCGGGTGCTTGGTCCGCAGCGCCTGGAGCACGTCCGGGAACTCCGGGACCTCCGGCAGGGGCACGGCCCCCGTCAGCACCGCCGTCAGGAGCCGAGGGTCGACGCGCGCGCCGGCCAGGGCCGCCGCCGTGTACCCGCCGAGGGAGAATCCCGCCACGCCGACCGGGCCCAGCGGCCGTTCCCGGGCGAGCGCGTCGAGGACGAAGGTGACGTCCCGGGGTCGCTCCCAGACGTTCAGGAAGCCCTCCGGCTCGTAGCCGTCGACGTAGTTGTTGCCGTGGTGGTCGAGCGCCGCCACCCGGAGACCGGCCTCCAGCAGCGGCCGCACCAGCCACTCCAAGGCGCCGCCGGAGCCGCCGGTGCCGTGCGAGAGGACCACCAGCGGGCCCGGCTCGGACGGCGTCCGGTCCGGCTCCCACCGGTAGACCCGGACCGGACGCGGCCGGGCCGGGTCCCGCAGGTCGCTCCGGGAGCCGTCGTACAGGACCTGGATCAGCGGCTGTTCCTGACTGGAGATCATCATGGCGGCATCCTAGGAACGTCCGCCGACACCCCGAGGCCCGGCCCCGGCCCCGAGCGGGGATCAGCCGGCGCTCCTCGCGCCGCGGGCGGCGGCGACCAGCTCGCGGGCCTCACGGTCCGAGGCGACGGCCGGGGGCGAGCCGGGCAGCGGGCGTCCCGCGCTCTCCGGCATCATCCGCACCGCGACCAGGCCGATCACTGCGGCGGCCATCATGTAGTAGGCGGGCATCATCCGGTTGCCGGTGGCGTCGATCAGCGCGGTCACCGCCAGCGGGGTGGTGCCGCCGAACAGCGAGACGGAGACGTTGAAGCCCACGGCCATGGCGCCGTACCGGATGTGGGTCGGGAAGAGTGCGGGCAGCGCGGCGGGCATGGTGCCGGTGAAGCAGGTCAGCAGCAGGCACAGTCCGCCGACGCCGAGCAGGACGCCCCACGGGCCGCCGTGCCGGATCACCAGCAGCGCGGGAACGGAGAGCAGCAGGAAACCGGCGCAGCCGGCCAGCAGCACCGGGCGGCGCCCGATGCGGTCCGACAGCCGGCCGACCGGGGCGTTGACGGCCATCATCAGCACCATCGCGGCGATGACCACCAGCAGTCCGCGGGTGGCGCCGACGCCGAGTTCGGCGGTGAGGTAGGTCGGCAGGTACGACAGCAGCATGTAGTCGGTGACGTTGTAGACCAGGACCAGCGCCATGCAGAGCAGCAGGGCCCGGCGGTGCCGGGTCAGCAGGTCACGCAGGCGGCTCTTCGGACGCTGCCGTTCCGCGGTCTCGGCCTGCTGCTGGAGGGTGCGGAAGGCCGGGGTCTCCTCCAGCCGCATCCGCAGGTAGAGCCCGATCAGGCCGAGCGGCCCGGCGAGCAGGAACGGCAGTCGCCAGCCCCAGGAGAGCAGGCTCGGCTCGTCCAGGGCGGTGGTCATCGCGGTGACCAGGCCGGCGCCGGCGACGTAGCCCACCAGGGTGCCGAACTCCAGCCAGCTGCCGAGGAATCCGCGGCGCCGGTCGGGTGCGTACTCCGCGATGAAGGTGGTCGCGCCGCCGTACTCGCCGCCGGTGGAGAAGCCCTGCACCATCCGGGCGAGCAGCAGCAGGGCGGGCGCCCAGATGCCGATGGCGGCGTACGAGGGGATCAGGCCGATCGCGAAGGTGCCCGCGGCCATCATGATCATGGTGGTGGCGAGGACCTTCTGCCGCCCGATCCGGTCGCCGAGCGGGCCGAAGACCAGTCCGCCGAGCGGCCTGATCAGGAAGGCGGCGGCGAAGGTCCCGAAGGTGGCCAGCAGCTGGGTGGCGCCGCCGGCCGTCGGGAAGAAGACCTTGCCCAGGGTGACCGCGAGGTAGCTGTAGACGCCGAAGTCGAACCACTCCATGGCGTTGCCGAGGGCGGCGGCGGACACCGCGCGCTTCAGCATCTTCGGGTCGACGACGGTGACCTCGCCGGGGGCGGGGGCCCCGGTCGCAGGGACCGGGGTGGGGCCGTGGCCGGTGGACTCGGGGGTTCGGACGGACGTCTGACTCAAGGGGTTGGCCTTCGGTGTCGGGAACGGGTGACCGCTCCCGCCTCACCGCCTCCGCGCTGGTCAAACCCCTGGGCCGCGGTACTGAGAGATCCCTCACGGACCCCGGCGGGTCACTGCGGCGGCCGCCGGCACCCGCGGGCGCGGCGCAGCCCGCCGAGGAGCAGAAGCAGGACCAGTGCCCCGAGGGCGACCGGCGCCAGGCGCTTGAGCAGCGGGCCGCGGGCCAGCGCGACCAGGTCCAGCGGCTCGGCCTCGGGCGGGGTGGCGGGCGCGGCGGGCGCGGCGGGCGCCTGCCGGGGAGCCGGTCCGGCGGGCGTCACGGTCGCCGCCGCCACGGTCGGCTGCGGCGCCGTGGGCTGCTCGGGCCGGGTGGGCTGCTCGGGCTCCGGGGGCTGCTCGCGGCCTGCGGCCAGGTGTTCCTCCAGGCAGTCGACGAACTG
The DNA here is from genome assembly GCF_040651175.1 of Kitasatospora sp. NPDC048540. Classification (NCBI taxonomy): domain Bacteria; kingdom Bacillati; phylum Actinomycetota; class Actinomycetes; order Kitasatosporales; family Streptomycetaceae; genus Kitasatospora; species Kitasatospora sp. NPDC048540. Next base: position 26,121 of record NZ_JBEZIR010000017.1, on the reverse strand, counting down.
CCCGATCAGCTTCTTGCTGATGTCGGTCATGACGCCCGCGCCGAACTGGGCGACCTTCCCGGAGACGCTGAGCCGGGTCTCCACGGTCACCCGGGTGCCGTCGCCGTCCGGGGCGAGGCGTGCGGTGATGTGCGCGTCGGCGTTGCCCTGGCCGTGGGTGTCGCGGCCGGCGGCCTTGAGCCGTACGGTGTGCGTCGCCTCGTCCTGCTCCTCGAACGTGGCGGTGCCGCGGTACTGGACGGTCACCGCGCCCACCCGGACCTTGACGGCGCCGTGGAAGCGGTCGCCGTCGACCTCGGTGAGCACGGCTCCCGGCATGCAGGGGGCCAGCCGTTCGACGTCGGTGAACAGGTCCCAGGCGGGTCCGATCGGAAGACTGACCCGGAACTCGTTGGTGAACTCCATGCGGACGGGCCTCCTAGCCGGTAGCGCCCCCTCCCGTCCAACGGTGGCCCGGCGCACCCCGATTCCCGCTCCCCCGCGCCGCGCTCAGGTCCACAGACTCACCCGTACGGTCGGCCGGTAGTGGCCGGCCGGCACCCCGGCGGCCCGGGCCAGCAGGCTGCGGACGGCGGCGGGCGTGGTGACGAAGCGGCACAGCGCGGCGGCCGTCGGGGTCCGCCGGTCGCCGTGCAGGGCGCTGGCCCGCAGCACGGCGTCGACCGGTGTGCCGGGGACGGCGACCACGGTGAGCACCCGGCGGCGCAGTTCGTCGCGGACCAGGTGGGCGGGGGCGAGGGCCAGTCCGTCCCCGGCGACGGCAGCGCCGAGGGCGGCGCCGGCGCTGGGGAAGACGGCGGCGGCGCGCTCGCCGACGCCGTGCCGGGTCAGGAACGCGCCGCCGGGGGTGGCCGGGTCGAGGCCGCCCGGGCCGAGCAGCCAGTGCTGTCCGGCGAGCCGGCCGACCGGCAGGTGCAGCCGGCCGCCGGCCAGGTGGTCGATTCCGGCGCCGAGGTGGTGCGGGGCGGCGACCACGACGAGGGGGACGCGCAGGAAGGGGATGTGTTCGAAGGTGTCCGGGCGCAGCGCGGTCCCGCCGGTGCCGTCGGGGTCGGCGTCGGCGAGGCCGATCGCGATGTCGGCGCGCCGGTCCAGCAGCAGTTCGACGAGTGCGCCGGCGGGCACCGCGAGGGTGGTGGTCTCGACGTCCCGGTACTGGCGGACGAAGGCCTCCAGCAGGGGCGGGACGATCTGCTCGGCGATCGTCTCGGTGGCGGCCAGCCGCAGGTGGGAGCCCTCGGTGCCGGCCTCGCGGACCTTGCGGCGGGTCTCCTCGGCGAGGCCGACGATCTCCGCGGCGCCGGCCGCCAGCCGCCGCCCGCCGGGGGTCAGGGCGATGCCGCCGGCGGCCCGGACGAAGAGCTGGTCGCCGAGTTCGCGGCGCAGCGCGGCGACCGAGCCCGAGACGGCGGGTTCGCTGACCCGCAGCGAGATCGCCGCGGCCTTGACGGAGCCGAGCCGGGCCACCGCCAGGAACGCCTTCAGCTGGGTGAGGGTCATCGCCGCCTCCCGCGGGCCCGGCGCCGGGGCCCTTCGGCGCCGGTCGGGGTCGGTCGGTGCCCGGCTCCCTCCGGTTCAGCCACGGGGGGCTCTTAACCATTCCCCTAAGTCGGCGTTGACCGGTCCGTCCGGCGGGCCGACAGTGTGGTTGTGCGGCGATGAAGGCCCGTCCCGGCGTCCGTTCGGCGCCTCGCGTGAGCAGTGCGGAGCGTGAGCGCGACGGATGCCACCCGTCCGCGGCCGTCGCCCGAGACGCTGTTGGAGGCCACCGTGCAGGTTCCCGCGTCATTCGAGTACCGGCGGGCGTCGAGCGTGGAGGACGCGCTGGCGCAGCTGGAGCGGTTCGGCGAGGAGGCCAGGGTGATCGCCGGCGGGCACAGTCTGCTGCCGATGATGAAGCTGCGGCTGGCCCGTCCGGGGCTGCTGGTCGACATCAACGACCTGCACGAGCTGGACTACGTGCGGCTGGAGGGCGACGAGCTGTGCGTCGGGGCGCTCACCCGCCACCGCGAGCTGCTGGAGTCCGAGCTGGTCGGCCGGCTGTTCCCGATCTTCCACGACGCCGAGCGGGTGATCGCGGACCCGCCGGTGCGCAACCGGGGCACCATCGGCGGCTCGCTCTGCCAGGCCGACCCGGCGGAAGACCTGTCGGCGGTGTGCGCGGCCGTCCGTGCGGTGGCGGTGGTGCTCGGTGGCGGGGGCCGGCGCCGGGTGCCGATGGCGGAGTTCTACCGGGGTCCGTACGAGACGGATGTGGGGACCGGCGAGATGCTGGTGGAGATCCGGGTGCCGGTCGTACCGGGTGCCGGCAGCGCGTACGAGAAGGTCGAGCGCAAGACCGGGGACTGGGCGATCGCCGCCGCGGGCGCCGCGCTGTCGGTGGTGGACGGGCGGATCGCCTCGCCGGGGATCGGGCTGGCCGCGGTCGGCGTCTCGCCGGTCGGGTACCGGCGGGCGGAGGAGGCGCTGGCCGGGCGGGAGCCGTCGGCGGAGGTGTTCGCCGAGGCGGGCCGGATCGCCGCCGAGGACTGCGATCCGGTGACCGACACCCGTGGAACCGCGGCCTACAAGCGCCACCTGGCCGGGGAACTCACCGAACGCGCCCTGCGCCGGGCCGCCGAGCGGGCCGGCCGGCCCGTCGCGGCGGCCTGACCGGGCCGGAAGGGCTGGACGACGATGCAGGTGACCATCAACGTCAACGGCGAGGACCGCACCGCGGAGGTGGAGGCCCGGCATCTGCTGGTCCGCTTCCTGCGTGACGACCTCGGGCTGACCGGCACCCACTGGGGCTGCGACACCAGCAACTGCGGCACCTGTGTGGTGCTGCTCGACGGCGAGCCGGTCAAGAGCTGCACGGTGCTGGCCGTGATGGCGGACGGGCACCGGGTGCGCACGGTGGAGGGGCTGGAGGGGGCGGACGGCCTCGACCCGGTCCAGCAGGGCTTCATCGAGCAGCACGGGCTGCAGTGCGGTTTCTGCACCCCGGGCATGATGCTCACCGCCCGGGCGCTGCTGGACCGCAACCCGGACCCCACCGACCAGGAGATCCGCGAGGCGATCTCGGGCCAGCTGTGCCGGTGCACCGGTTATCTGAACATCGTCCGCGCCGTCCAGTGGGCCGCGCGGCACCCGCTGGAGGCCTCGGCCGCCCCGAGCGCGGGGAGCACGTCATGACCACCGTCGAGGAGACCGGGGTCGACCAGGAGTCCGGGTCGGCGCCGGAGCAGGAGCGCCCGATCGGGTACGGGCGGTTGAAGCGCAAGGAGGACCCGCGGTTCGTCCGGGGCAAGGGGCACTACGTGGACGACGTGCAGTTGCCCGGCATGCTGCACGGCGCCGTGCTTCGCAGTCCGCTGGCGCACGCCCGGATCCTGTCGATCGACACCTCGGCGGCCGAGTCGCACCCCAAGGTCCGGGCCGTGATCACGGGTGCCACGCTGGCCGGTCTGGGCCTGGCCTGGATGCCGACGCTGTCGATGGACACCCAGGCGGTGCTGGCCACCGACAAGGTCCGGTTCCAGGGCCAGGAGGTGGCGTTCGTGGTGGCCGATGACCACTACGCGGCCAGGGACGCGATCGAGCTGATCGACGTCGAGTACGAGCCGCTGCCGCCGGTGATCGACGCGCGCCGGGCGCTGGACGCCGACGCCCCGCTGATCCGGGACGACCAGGAGGGCCGGACCGACAACCACATCTTCGACTGGGAGTCCGGTGACCGGGCCGCCACCGACACGGTGTTCGACCGCGCCGAGGTGGTCGTCGCCCAGGACATGCTGTACCCGCGGGTGCACCCGGCGCCGCTGGAGACCTGCGGCTGCGTGGCCGACATGGAGCCGGTGGACGGCAAGCTCACCCTCTGGTCCACCACCCAGGCCCCGCACGCGCACCGCACCCTGTACGCGATGGTGGCGGGCCTGCCGGAGCACAAGATCCGGGTGGTCGCGCCCGACATCGGCGGCGGCTTCGGCAACAAGGTCGGCATCTACCCGGGCTACGTCTGCGCGATCGTGGGCTCCATCCTCACCAAGAAGCCGGTGAAGTGGGTGGAGGACCGCTCCGAGAACCTGATGAGCACCTCCTTCGCCCGGGACTACCACATGCACGGCGAGATCGCCGCGACCCGCGCGGGCCGGATCCTCGCGGTACGGGTCAAGGTGCTCGCCGACCACGGCGCGTTCAACTCGACCGCCCAGCCGACCAAGTACCCGGCCGGGTTCTTCCACGTCTTCACCGGCTCGTACGACATCGAGGCCGCGCACTGCGCGGTCACCGGCGTCTACACCAACAAGGCGCCCGGCGGCGTCGCCTACGCCTGCTCGTTCCGGGTCACCGAGGCGGTGTACCTGATCGAACGGATGGTGGACTGCCTCGCCGACGAACTCGGCGCGGACCCGGCCGAGTTGCGGATGCAGAACCTGCTGCGGCCCGAGCAGTTCCCGTACCCCAGCAAGACCGGGTGGGAGTACGACTCGGGCAACTACCGGGTCACCCTGGCCAAGGCGCTGGAGCTGGCCGACTACCCGGCGCTGCGCCGGGAGCAGGCCGAGCGGCGCGAGCGCGGCGAACTCATGGGCATCGGGCTGTCGTTCTTCACCGAGACGGTCGGCGCCGGGCCCCGCAAGCACATGGACATCCTGGGCCTCGGCATGGCCGACGGCTGCGAGCTGCGGGTGCACCCGACCGGCAAGGCCGTGGTGCGGATCAGCGTGCAGAGCCAGGGGCAGGGCCACGAGACCACGTTCGCCCAGATCGTCGCCGAGGAGCTCGGCATCCCGCCCGAGGACATCGACGTCGTCCACGGCGACACCGACCAGACGCCGTTCGGCCTCGGCACCTACGGCAGCCGCTCGACGCCGGTCTCCGGCGCCGCCGCGGCGGTGGTCGCGCGCAAGGTCCGCGACAAGGCGCGGATCATCGCCGGCGCCATGCTGGAGGTGTCCGCCGACGACCTGGAGTGGGAGAAGGGCCGCTGGTTCGTCAAGGGCGACCCGACGGCCGGCCGGACCATCCAGGAGATCGCGCTCGCCGCGCACGGGTCGCTGGAGCTGCCCGAGGGGGTGGAGGGCCACCTGGAGGCCACCACGGTCTACAACCCGCCCAACCTCACCTTCCCGTACGGCGCCTACCTGTGCGTGGTGGACGTCGACCCGGGCACCGGCGCGGTGAAGGTGCGCCGCTTCGTCGCGGTCGACGACTGCGGCACCCGGATCAACCCGATGATCATCGAAGGCCAGGTGCACGGCGGCCTCGCCGACGGCGTCGGCATGGCGCTGAGCGAGATCATCAGCTTCGACGAGGACGGCAACTGCCTGTCCGGCTCCTTCATGGACTACCTGGTGCCCACCGCGCTGGAGGTCCCCGCCTGGGAGCTCGGCCATACCGTCACCCCCTCCCCGCACCACCCGATCGGGGCCAAGGGCGTCGGTGAGTCCGCGACCGTCGGCTCACCGCCCGCCGTCGTCAACGCCGTGATGGACGCGATCGGGGTCCGGCACGCCGACATGCCGCTCACCCCCGGGCGGGTCTGGCTGGCGATGCACGGAGGTGTGGAGGCGCCGCAGTGAGTGCCGACACGGCCCTGGAACGGCGGATGGCCGACCTGAGCGCCCGGCAGGTGCCCTTCGTCAGGGCCACCGTGGTCCGCGCCCTGCACCCGACCAGCGCCCACCCCGGGGACACCGCGCTGGTCCTGGCGGACGGCCGGATCGAGGGCTTCGTCGGCGGGGTCTGCGCCGAGGCGACGGTACGCCTGCAGGCCCTGCGGGTGCTGCACAGCGGCGAATCGGTGCTGCTGCGGATCTCCCCCGACGCCCCCGCGGCCCCGCAGGAGCCCGGCCCCGGGCACTTGGCCGGCACCGCGCCGGACGGGACCGTCCTGGTGGCCAACCCCTGCCTGTCCGGCGGCGAGCTGGAGATCTTCCTGGAACCGCTGCGACCGGTCCCCGTGGTGCTGGTCCTCGGCGAGACCCCGATCGGGCGCAGCCTGGTCGCGCTGGGCGGCGGGCTCGGCTACGACGTCCGCGCGGTCGCCGGCACCGCCGCGGACCCGGACCCCGCAGGCGTGGACACCGAGGAGCTCGCCGGGGCCTCGGCCGTGGTGGTCGCCTCGCACGGACGCCAGGAGGAGGACCTGCTGACCCGCGCCGTACGGGCCGGGGTGCCGTACGTCGCGCTGGTCGCCAGCCACCGGCGCGGGGCGGCGGTCCTGGCGGGCCTGGACCTGGACGACGCCCAGCGCAGCCGGATCCACACGCCGGCGGGGCTGTGGCTCGGCGCCCGCACCCCCGGCGAGATCGCGGTGTCGATCCTCGCCGAACTGGTCGCCTCCCGGCACGCCGTGCTGGTGCACAGCGAGGACGTCGCCGCAGCGGCGGACCCGCCGCCCGCCGCGGAGCCGCGCACCGCGGTCGACCCGGTGTGCGGGATGACCGTCGCGGTCCTCGAGGACACGCCGTCCTCGGACGTCCGCGGCCACCGGCACTGGTTCTGCTCGGCCGGCTGCCGGGACCGGTTCGAGGCCGACGGCGCCGTCCCCGCGGAGCAGCCGTGACCGCGCCCGCCACCGGACCCGCGGGCGGGTCCGGCGCGGCGGCGCGCACCCTGGTCGCCCGCGCCGCACCCGACCCGCAGGCGCTGCGCGCGGCCCTGGACGGACTCGGGTACCTCACCGACACCGGCCTGACCACCGCCCTCTACCTGGCCCTGCGCCTGCCGCAGCCGCTGCTGCTGGAGGGCGAGCCCGGCGTCGGCAAGACCGAGGCCGCCCGCGCCCTGGCCGGTGTCCTCGGCGGCCCGCTGATCCGGCTGCAGTGCTACGACGGACTGGACGCGGCCGAGGCCCTGTACGAGTGGAACTACCCCCGCCAGCTGCTCAGCATCCGGCTCGCCGAGAGCCGCGGCACCGCGCTCGCCGAGGCCGACCTGTTCACCGACGCGTTCCTGCTGCGCCGCCCGGTGCTCGCCGCCCTCACCCACCCGGGCCCGGCCCCCGCGGTGCTGCTGATCGACGAGATCGACCGCGCCGACGACGACTTCGAGGCCTTCCTGCTGGAGGTGCTGGCGGAGGCCAGCGTCACCATCCCCGAACTGGGCACCGTCCGGGCCGCCGTCGAGCCGGTCGTCGTCCTCACCTCCAACCGGACCCGCGACCTGCACGACGCGCTGAAACGCCGCTGCCTCTACCACTGGATCGACTACCCCGACACCGAACGGGTGGTGGAGATCGTACGGCGCCGGGTCCCCGGCACCAGCGCCTCGCTCGCGTCCGAGGTCGCGGCGGCGGTACGGCGGCTGCGCAGCCTGGGGATCCAGAAGCCCCCCGGCATCGCCGAGAGCATCGACTGGGTGTCCGCACTCACCCTGCTCGGCGTGGAGCGGCTCGACGCCGACGCCGCGGACCGCACCCTCGGGGTGCTGGTGAAGTACCGCGAGGACCACGACCTGGTCCGCGAACGCGGCCTCGGCTGGCTGGCGGGTACCCCCGATGGCTGAGCCCGGCACCCCGCCGCCGGACCTCGACTGGCCCTCGCTGGCCGCCCGCTTCGGCGCGGCGCTGCACACGGCGGGCGTGCCGGCCGCGCCGGACCGCTCGGCCCGCTTCCTGGACGCCCTGCGGCTGCTGCCGCCCGTCGACCGGCCGGCCCTGTACTGGGCGGCCCGGCTGGCGTTCGTCACCGCGCACGAGCAACTCGACCCGTTCGACCGGGTGTTCACCGCGGTGTTCGGCGGCCGGACCGACCCGGCGGAGTCCCGCGGCTCCCCCGGCAACCCGCCGCTGCCCGGGCTCGCCCCGAAGCCCGGCCCGCCCGACCCGGCCGCGGCCACCTCCCCCGCGCCACCGCGGCGGCAGCCCGCACCGCTGCCCAGCGGCGGGCTCCACGTCGACCCGGCCGACCGGCCGGGCCCGCGGCCCGGCGACACCGGGGTGCAGCGCCTGGTCGGCAGCAGCGCGGAACTCCTCACCCAACGGGACTTCGGCACCTTCGGCCCCGGCGAACTGGGGGAACTGGACCGCCTGCTGGACCACCTGGTGCTCCGGGTCCCGCTGCGCCGCACCCGCCGCCGCCGCGCCGACCCCAACGGCCGCCGCATCGACCTGCGCCGGAGTCTGCGGCGCAGCCTGCGCAACGGTGGTGAGACGGTACGGCTGGCGCGCTCGCGCGGCCGGCTGCGCCGCCGCCCGCTGGTGCTGCTGTGCGACATCTCGGGCTCCATGGAGCCGTACACCCGCGCCTACCTGCGGATCTTCTCCCGGCTGTGCTCGCGCGCGGGGGCGCCGGTGCCCGCCGAGATCTTCGTGTTCGCCACCCGGCTGACCAGGCTGACGCCCGTGCTGCGGCACACCGGCCCGGACGCGGCGCTGCGCCGGGCCGGCCGGACCGCGCCCGACTGGTCCGGGGGCACCCTGATCGGCCGTGCGCTCGGCGAGTTCACCGACCGCTTCGGGCGCCGCGGGATGGCCCGCGGGGCGGTGGTGGTGATCTTCTCCGACGGCTGGGAGGGCGAGGACCCGGCGGCGGTGGGCCGGGAGACGGCCCGGCTCGGGCGGCTCGCCCACCGCGTGGTGTGGGTCAACCCCCGCAAGGCCGCGCCCGGTTACCTGCCGCTCGCCGCCGGGATCGCGGCGGCGCTGCCGCACTGCGACGCCTTCGTGAGCGGGCACAGCCTGGCGGCGCTCCCGGAGGTCTTCGACGCCATCGCCGGGGTGGCTCCCACCCGGACGGTCCGCGGGCGCCCCTGACCGCGGGCGCCGGTTCCCCGCCGGGGACGGGCATCGGGTGGTACCGCGCATGCACGGTTCGCGTCGGATCGGCGCACGGCTCCCCGGACTCCGGCCGAATGCCGGGGAGCATCGGGCACCCGGCGGACATTGTGGGCGGGCCCTACCGGGTGGCCGGCGCGGCTCGTCGTCGGGGCGGAACGGCTCCGGGGCGGCTCGGGGCGATGTCCGGGAGGGAGCCGGGCGGTGGGTGGGCGCCACCGCCCGGCCGGTGCGCGGGGGTTCAGCGGGTCCGCTCCCGCCCGCGCCGTTCGGCCGCCCCGGCGGCCGGTGGGCCCGCGGCCGCTTCCGGGGGACCGCCGCGGGCGGGCGTCAGAGCGGCAGGAAGCGGACCGACCTGAGCAGCAGCCGGTCGCTGGCCGAGCCACCGGGCGGGAGCAGGTAGGCGGGGCCCGTGCAGCCGGGGAACAGGTGCACCATCGCGACGTCGTCGGTCAGGTTCTGCGGGGCGAAGGCCGGCTCGCCGCGGCCGGCGGCGTCCTCGGGCACGTCGGTGCAGGAACCGTCGGCCGGGCCGGTGAGTTCCCCGGCGGTCCGTACCCCGAGCTCGTTGACGTAGGTGTACCGGAAGACGCCCCGGGCGGCGACGGCCTGGCCGGGGACGGACCACAGAAGGGCGAGGGCGGCCGCGGCGACGGCTGCGGTGGTGCGGATACGCATGGCGGGGAGAGCTCGCTTTCCCGTCGGTTGGTACTGGGACGGGATCACCCTAGAAGGGGGCCGAACGGGCGAAACGGTTCTCCCGACCGGGTCGCGCGTGTCGAACGGCGGTCCTGCCGAGCCACCCTGACGCCCGGTCGGCACGGTGCGGGCGCCGGGGCCTTTCCGACACCTCGCGTGGGGTCAGCGCGCGTCGGTGGGCGCGCGGCCGGGTGCGGCGGCCAAGCGCCCGCGTACTGCGACGCACCTCGGCGATTCACCGGTACGTCCAGGTAGGCCCACCTCCCGGCCGGAGGCCGGGGAGCGTCGCGCCCCCGGCGGGAATCGCCGGACAGGCCCTACCCGCACCCCCGCGCCGGTCAGCAGAACTCGTCGAGCAGTTGGTAGAAGGCGATCCGCCGGGTGTCCACCCCGCCGGGCGGGTCGTAGCGGGCCAGGAAGCGGTCGGCGAGCCCGGGGGCGTACTGGGCGTTGACCGGGGCGGCGAGGCTGCGGGCGGCCAGCGCGAGGTCGGCGTACCGGTCGGCGCGGCCGAGCCGGCCGAGGTCGATCAGGCCGGTGACCCGCAGGGTGTCGGGGTCGAGCAGGACGTTGGGCAGGCAGAGGTCGCCGTGGCAGACCACCACGTCCTCCACCGCCGGTACGGTGGCGGCCAGTTCGGCCAGCAGCCGGTCGGCGCTCCAGCCGGTGCGCCGTTCGTCCAGGTCGTCGAGGTCGACCAGCCCGGCCGCGGCGGCGTGCCGGGCGTCCGGCAGCGTGACGGCGAGCGTCCGGTCGAAGGGGCAGGCGGCGGCGGGGAGTGCGTGCAGCGCGCGGGCCAGGTCGGCGAGCGCGTCGACGACGGCGGGCAGCTGCCCGGCCGGCCAGGGGTCGGCGGCGGAGCGCCCGGGGACGGCCCGGGTGAGCAGCCAGCCGCCGGCCGGGCCGGTGTCCCGGTCCAGGATCTCGGCGGCCGGGATGCCCTGGGCGGCGAGCCAGGCGGTCCGCTCGGCCTCCGCCGCGAGGTCGAAGCCGGAGTCCGGGTGCACGGGCGGCCCGGCGATCTTGAGGTAGCCGGCCTCGCCGTGCCGTTCCAGCCGGTACACGGCGGCGCCGGAGCAGCCGACGGTGACCGGTGTCCAGGTGTGGCCGGCGAAGCGGCGGCGCAGCCCGGCGGGCACCTGCGGCGCCACGGTCAGCCTCCGGCCGGGCGGGCCATGGCGAACTCCATTCCACGGCCGGGCTGTTCGTCGTCGACCGGCTGGACCTGGCCGGTGCGGTGGAAGCCGTGCCGGGCGTAGAGCCGCTCGGCGGGCGCGTTGCCTTCGGCGACCCAGAGCCGGACCGCGGGGCGGCCGAGCTCCTCGGCCCGCTCGATCGCGGCCCGCACCAGCCGGTCGCCGACGCCGAGACCGCGGGCCTGCGGGTGCACCCACATCGAGACCAGCTCCGTCTCCCCCTCCCCCGCGGTGACCAGCCCGACCAGTCCGCGCGGCTCGCCGTCCAGTTCGGCGACGACGGTGTTGCGGGCGGCCAGCCGCTCGCGCCAGCGCTCCTCGGTGAACTCGGCCTCGCGGGCGTGGGTGGAGCCGAAGGCTTCGGGCGCCTGGGCGAGCGCGGCCAGCCGGACGTCGCGGTAGCGGGTCCACTCGTCGGCGGCGAGGCGGCGGACCGCCGGGGCCGGAGCAGGGGCCGCCGGGGGCGTCGCGGAGGATGGCGGGGTGGCGGAGGGTGTCGGGGTGGTCATGTCCGGGACGATGCCACCGGGCCGCGCGGGTGCGCAATCGGATTGCGGCCCGGGCGGGCCGTCCAGCAGCGACCACAGGCGCGCCTCGTCCTGCTCGCTCAGTCCGAAGGCCGCCGCGAACAGGCGCAGCGTCCCGGCCGACAGCAGGCGTCCGCCGAGGGCGCGGGAGACCCGGTCGCGCAGGGTGCGGGGCAGCATCTCGCTCTCCTCCCCTTCGCCGTTGGCCCACAGCCACTGGGCCAGCACCCGGGTGACGGCGGCCTGGTTGACCGGCGCGGGGGTGGCCCGGGCGACCTGGCGCACCCAGCGCGTGCGGTACGGGCCGGGGCGGGCGAGCAGGTCGGCGAGGTGGAGTCCGGCGGCGGTGGGCACGGTGACGCTCCTCCCTGGGGTCGAGGACACGGGGCGGCGGGCACGGGTCGGCGGGCCGGCGGGTGCCGCACGGGAGTGCGACACAGGTGCGACACAGGGCCGGTACGCTCGCGAGGCCCGTTCATTGGTCCAGACCATAGCGGAGCCGCCGGCCCCGGCGCCACGAACCGTCAGTACGCTGACCACGCAACGGAGTTGGGGCGGCACGGCAGATGTCCGCCCAGCCGCACCTGGAGCCCGCCATCACCCCCACCGCGCACCCCGCCGCGTCCGCCCCGACCGTCCCCGAACTGCTGGACGCCCGGGCCGCCGAGCACCCGGACCGGGTCGCCCTGCAGGTCCTCGGCGGCGGCGCCGTCACCTACCGGGAGTGGCGCGAGGACGCCCTGCGGGCCGCCGCCGAACTGGCCGCGGCGGGGGTCGTCCCCGGGAGCCGGGTCGCGCTGCGCTTCGGCAACCACGAGTGGGAGCGGTACGCCGTCGCCTTCCTCGCCGTCCAGTACGCGGGCGGCGTCCCGGTGCCCGTCCGGGAGGACCTGGGCGAGCCCGACGCGGCCCGGCTGGCCCGGCTCGCGGAGGCGGGCCACACCCTGCGCAGCCCCGCCGCGCCCGCCCTGCCCGGTGTGGCCGACCTGGTGCTGGACGCCCTGCTGGCCCGGCACCCGCGGGTGCCGGACGGCCCGCCGCACCAGGTCCGGCCCGAGGACCCGGCGCAGGTGATCGGCACCTCCGGGACCACCGGCGAACCCAAGGGCGTCCTCGCCGCGCACGGCAACCTCACCGCCGGGCTGTCCCTGCGCCCGCGCCCGCGCCCGTACGCGCACTCCCGGCACGCACTGCACGCCTTCCCGATCGGCACCAACGCCGGACAGGTGATGCTGCTCGGCGCCCTCACCGGCGCCCCGGCCGTGCTCAGCCTGCCGCGCTTCGACGCCGAGGAGTTCGGCGCGGCGGTGGAGAAGTTCCGGGTCGGCACGGTGTTCCTGGTCCCCTCGATGGCGGTGGAACTGCTCAACTCCGGTGCCGCGCGGCGGCACGACCTGTCCAGCGTGGTGCTGGTCAGCTCCTCGGCCGCCGCCCTGCCCACGCCGGTCGCCGCCGCGCTGGCCGCCGCCCTGCCGGGCGCGCTGCTGGTCAACACGTACACCTCCGCCGAGGCCGCACCCGCCCAGCTCTCGGCCGTCTTCGATGCCGCCCGGCCCGGCTCGGTGGGCCGCCCGGCCGACCCGGGGGACCTGCGGGTGCTGGACGCCGCCGGGGAGCCGGTGCCGGCCGGCGAGGTGGGCGAGGTGTGGCTGCGCCAGCCCGGCCCGCCGCGCAGCTACCTGGGCGCCCCGGCGGGCGGGCCGGCCGTGTTCCGCGACGGCTGGGTGCGGATGGGCGACCTCGGACGCCTGGACGCCGACGGCCACCTGTACCTGGTCGACCGGGAGAGCGACGTCATCAAGTCCGGTGCGCTGAAGGTCTCCACGCTGCGGATCGAGGAGGTGCTGCACGAACACCCGCAGGTCGCCGACGCGGCGGCGCTCGGCCTGCCGCACCCGGTGATGGGCGCCGTCCCGGTGGCGGTCGTGGTGCCCGGGCCGGACGGCCTCGACCTGGACGCCCTGCGGGTGTTCCTCGGCTCCCGGCTGGGCCGCCCCGAGCTGCCGGTGCGGATCGTCACCACCGACCGGCTGCCCAGGAACCCCACCGGGAAGGTGGTCAAGCACCGGCTGCGGCCGCTGTTCGACCGGGAGCCGGCCGGGCCGGCCACTGCCCCGGCCTCGCCGGCCGAGCTCCGGCTGGCCGCGATCTGGCGGCGGCTGCTGGGCCGCCCGGTCACCGATGTGGCGGCCGAGTTCTTCGCGCTCGGCGGCGACTCGTTCCGGGCGGTGCAGCTGGCCGCGGCGATCACCGAGGAGTTCGGGGTGGCGGCCGGTACCGCGCTGGTCTTCGAACGGCCCTCGCTGCGCGCCCAGGCCGCCTGGCTCGACGCACCGGGACGGCCGGCGGCCCCGGCCGGCGGCGACGCGCCCGCGGCGGGCACCGTCACGCCGTACCTGGCCGCGCTGCGGGCCCAGCCGCACGCCGTCGCGCTCAGCTCGCAGCAGGAGAACTTCTTCCGCTGGATGGCCGAGGCACCGGGCCGGGACGCGGGCGCCGTGTGCGCGCTGTTCCACGTCACCGACCGGCTGGAGCCGGAGGTGCTCGGCCGGGCGCTCACCGAGGCGGTCCGGCGGCACCCGGCGCTGCGCACCCGCTTCGAACCCGTCGACGGGCTGCCCGGCGTCGTCCGGGCGGTCCTCGACGAGCGGCCGAACGCCCGGATCACCCTGCTGGAGGCGCCCGGTGCGAGCGACGCCGAGACCGACGCCCTGCTGATCGCCGAACGCGACCGGCTGACCGACCTGGCGCGCGACCCGATGGCCCGCCTGCTGGTGGTCAGCCGCGGCCCCGAGGAGCACGTGGTGCTGCTGGCCGTGCACCACATGGTCGGTGACGGGTGGTCGGTCGGCGTGCTGCTGTCCGACCTCGGGGTGCTGTACTCGGCGCTGCGGCGCGGGCGCAGCGCACCTCCGGTGCGGCCCGGCCCGGACTACCGGGAGCTGGTCGAGTGGTCGAACGCGCACTGGCCCGCGTCCCGGGAGCACTTCGCCGCGGCGCTGGCCGGCGCCCCGGCGGCGGTCGAGCCGTTCACCGGCCGCCGGACGATCGACCAGGTCCTCACCCGGGGGCACGAGTTCACCCTCGGCGCCGAGCGGTCGGCCGCGCTGCGCACGCGGGCGGCAGAGCTGGGCGGCACCCCGTTCCTCGCCGTCACCGCGGCCTGGGCCGGGCTGCTCGCGGCCCGCAGCGGCCGGGACGACCTGGTGGTGATGACCCCGGTGCCGGGCCGGCCCCGGCCGGAGGCCGAACGGGTGGTCGGCTGCTTCGTGCAGTCACTGCTGCTGCGGGTGGACACCTCGGGCCGCCCCGGCTTCGCCGAACTGCTGGACCGGCTGCGGGCCACCGCGACCGCCGCACTCGACCACCAGCTGTACCCGTTCGCCGAGTTCAGCCCGGCGGCGCCGTTCGCCGCCTGGCTGCGGTACGAGGCCTGGGCGGCGCCCGCCCAGCTGCCCGGCCTGAAGTGCGGCCCGTGGGAGCTGCCGCGCGGCAGCACCGTGCCGTGGCCGCTGCCCGGCGGCGACCTCGGCGTCCCCGAGCTGACGGTGGTCGAGCAGCCGGACGGCAGCCTGCGGTGCTGGCTCCAGTACAACGCGCTGGCCTTCGACGAGCCGGTGATCGCCGCGCTGGCGGCCGAGTTCGTGGCGGCGCTGGAGGCCGCCTGCGGCTGAGCCCGCAGCGCCCGGCCCGCCGCCCGGTGACGGGCCGGGCGGCGGTCCGGGCGGTCAGTGCGTGTCACCCCGGAGCGCGGCGGCGATCCGCTCCGCCGCAACCGGCCATGCGTGCAGACGCAGCGCCTCGGCCAGGGCCTCCCCGGTTTCGCGCACCCGCGGACCGGGCGGCAGGCCCGCGGCGAGCAGGCGGCGCGACCCCTCGTCGCTACGGGCGACCGCCTCGGCGGTGTCCCCGACGATCAGCAGCAGCCTGGCCAGCAGCCACAGCGCCTCGGCGTGGACGAGGGCGTCGCCCGGCCGGTCCGACCGTTCGAGCCGGTCGCACAGGTCCTCGGCCGGGCGCAGCTGAGCGGTGGCCTGGTCGAGGAGCCGGTCGAGGTGCTCGTTCAGCGAGGGCGCACCGATGATGTGCCGGCTCAGGTAGGACGTGGCCTCGGCCACCGCCCACGGGATGTCGGGCTGGCCAAGCGGGATCCTCCGCTGCGTGCCGCCGCCGCCGGACGGCCTCCAGAACACCAGCTCCCGCCTGCCCCCCGAGGCCAGCACGAGGCCCCTGAAGGCCCTGGCCTCACCGTGCCGTTCCGACGACGTTCCGGTGACGATCGGCAGCGCGATCGAGGCCGGCTTCAGCGAATGGCGCGGTCCGGCCAGTCCGTCGACCAGCAGGTGGAAGTCACCGGAGTGGGCCCGCAGCGGCGCCCGCAGGGCCTCCATCCGGACGGTCAGGTCATCAGCCAGACCAGTACCGCCAAGGCCAGCAGCACCGCCCCCACCAGCGCCGCCAGCACCCCCGGTGCCAGGGTGTCCCGGACCGGGCCCGGGCCCTCGGCTTTTCCCAGGCGCTCAACTCCCCTCAGCCGGCCCTCGTGCAGCAGGACGGCGACGTCCTCCCGCAGTTCGGCGGCCGCCCGCCGGGCGCCGTCGGCGCTGTCCAGCAGATGGGTGGTGAACGCGTACCCGCTCGCCGCGCCGTCGACCAGCTGCCGGGTGCGGGCCCGGAACGCCCGCACCGCGGTGTCGTCGCCGGCCGCGCCCGCCCAGGATCCGGCGACGCCCCCGTCCTCGGGCGCCGGCTCGCCGCTCCCCGCCACGCCCTCGCGCAGCGCGTCCAGGATCCGCAGCGCGACGTCCTGCGACGCCCCGGACAGCAGGGCGTCGACCAGCTCGGCGTCGAAGGCTGCGTCGACGGCCCGGCCCAGCCCGGTCCTGGCGTCCTCCTCCAGTCCGCACCGCACCAGCCACCGGGCGAGCGCGGGGTCGTCCTGGACGTCGTCCACCACCACCGTGTGGCGGATCGCCGTACCGACCACGTCGGTCCGGCCCGACGGGATGCCGCTGAGCATGACGGCCGTGCGGCCGGCCGTGCGGCGGACCACGAGTTCGGCGTCCTCGGCGAGCTGCCAGGGTGCGACGGCCTCCCACCACGGCTGCGGCGGGGCGTCACCGAGGAAGGCGTAGTCGAGGCGCCGCGGGGTGCCGCGGGTCATCAGGTAGGCGCGGGCTCGGCCGCTCACCATTCCTCCACTCGTTGGTCCGCGGGTTCCTTCGCGATGCGTTCCAGGACGGCCTTCAGCTGCTGCTGGCGCTGTGCGGTGGCGACGATGGTCTGCCGGCTGTCCAGCCGGGTGTTGCGGTTGGCGAGCGCCTCGCCGGAGACGTAGTAGTCCACGGCGCCCCAGAAGCCCTTGGGTTCGACCTTGCGTTCCAGGGCCTGCTGGTAGACCGCGACCGCCGCCGCGGCGCGTCGTCGCTCCTCCACGTCCTGTCCGGCCACCACGCACCGGCACAGCTCCTGCATCACGGTCCCGGCGGCCTTGGGCCGGACCACCGGCGGGATCTCCCGGAACCGGTAGTGTCCACGGAAGTCCAGCGCGGGGTCGCCGTAGACGTCCACGGTCTGGATCCACTCGCCCTCGATCAGGTCCACGCAGCCGTAGGTGTCGATCGGCGCGTAGACCACGCGGATGGCGCGGTTCTTCGCCTCGGCGTTGACCACGGCGACGGTCTCCCGGTACTTCTCCCGCACCAGCTCGCGCAGCCGGGCCGACTCCCGGCCCTTGCCGCCGTTGTCGTCGAAGTACTTCTCGCACTTCAGCGGGGCCAGGACCAGGACGGCCGGCTCCTCGCGGTGTTCGGGCTGGTTGCGTGCCTGGGCCCACTTACGGGCCATCGCCTGGACGTCCTCGAAGCCCAGCAGGTCGACCGCGGCCCGTCGCTGGGCGGGCGTGACCGCCTCCATCAGGACCGCCGCCTCCACCGGGACCAGCAGCATCAGGCTCTCGGTGATGTGCGCCTCGCATGCGGCCCAGCTCTCCTTGGCCGCCGCGCTCTGCGGGCGGGTGTCGGGGTCGAGCCAGCCGCCCGGGTAGTCGAGGATGCTGAACGGGATCTGCACGGAGCTGTCCCCGACCGCCTGCAGGCTCACGTCGTACAGCGCCATCGACTGCGTTCCGCCGAGCGAGCTCGCCTCGAACTCCCGCCCCTCGACGGCCCGTCGGAGGTTCCGGCGGTTGCGGCGGACCCGCAGTTCGGTCTCCTCCCCCATGGCCAGGCTGATGCCGCTGCCCGCCAGCATGGTCTCCGTCTCGGCGAGGATGGCGGTGATCAGGGTCGTCTTTCCGACCCTCGACGGCCCCACCATCGACGCCTTGAACGACAGCGTCAACGTGTCCTCCTCTCGGTCTCAGGGCGCTGCACCCGCGCGTCGCCGGTCATCCGGCGCAGTTCGGCGACCAGGTGCCGGAGCCGGTGCACCCGGGCCGACACGGACTGCGGCCCGGTCCGGTCACCGGGCCAGAGCCGGTCCTGGAAACCGGCCACCAGCCGGCGGAACTCCGCCTCGGAGGACTCGGCCCGCACGAAGGCGTCCTCGAACTGCTCGCCGTAGGCGAAGAGCACCTGGGCGGTGGTCCCGGGCTCCTGGGCGAGCACCCCCTGCGCGTCGTACGCGGCCTGCCGGGCCAGCTGGGTGATCCGCTCCAGCAGCAGTCCGGCGCCCTCGTCCGTGCGGGGCACCGACAGCAGGGTCGCGGGTCCGCTGTCGTGCGCGGGATCGTCCGGCTCCGGGAGCAGGACCTCCAGCGCGCGGCGGACCCGGGGCAGCGCGCGGGTGCGGTAGTCCAGCCGGACGTCCAGGGCGAAACCCAGGGTCTCGGCGAGTTCCGGGCACGGCTCGGGGGCGTCCCGCAGGACGGCCGCCAGGTCGGACAGCACGTGCTGCGCGGGGCCGGCGGTGTCCTCGACGAGCAGGGTGAGCCGGGGCCCGAGGGCGGCCGCGAGGCCGGCCCAGTACTCGTCGCGGCGCCGGCTCAGCAGGCTGTCGACGGCGGAGAACCGGCGGGCCATCTCCACCCGGATGCGGTTGAGTTCGGCCGATGCGAACGGCAGCGACGCCCGGTCGACCCGGAACCGGTTGAGCGCGCGCTGCCGCCAGGCGTCCGCGCCCTGGCCGAAGCCGTCGAGCACCCAGGCGCGCACCTCCTGGTGGACCTCGGTGATCCGCTCGTAGAACTCGGTGTCCTCGAAGTCGTCGGCCGCCCGGCCCTTGAGGGTGTCGACCCAGCCCTGTACCGAGGCCGCGACCTCGGCCCGCAGCTCCTCCGCCCGGGCGATCGACTGCTCGGTGGAGGTCGGCACGGCGGCGGCCCGCAGCCGCTGCGCCCAGGCGGCGGCCTGCTCGGCGATCCGCTCCCGGTGCTCCTCGCAGACCCGCACCGCGTCCTCGATGGCCGCCCGGTCCATCCGCGGCAGGGCGAGCGCCAGGTGTTCCAGCACGGGCCGCAGCACCTGGTCGCGGACGGCGTCGCGGTCGGCGCCGTCGGCGGCCACCACCCAGTAACCGCGCCCGCCGGACGCGTTGTTGAGCCGCTTGTCGAGGTCGTCCTGCAGCGCGGCGATGTTCTCGGGCAGGCAGCCGCCCGTGTTGACCAGGACCAGCGCGAAGTCCCGGACGTCGGCCGTCGTGCAGACGCTGCCGATCAGCTGCAGCGCGCGGGCGTCCTCCTGGGCCCACATGGAGTTGGTGTCGGTGGGCCGCTTCACCACGATCACGAAGTCGATGTCGTTGCGCAGCCCGTCGAGGTGGTGCTCCTCCGCGCGGGGCACCAGCTCCCCGAGGCCCGGCATGTCGACCAGCCCGAGCGCCGTCAGGTCCTCCAGCGGGAAGGCGCAGGTGATGGCGGCGTCCCGGACGGCGAGGTACGGGCGGGCCGCCTGCGCGGACGGCTCCGGGTAGGCCACCCACTGCCGGATGTCGGTGAGGTCGACGGTCCTGGTCTCGCCGGTCAGGTACGGCCGGTAGCTCTCGACGGCCTCCTGGGCCTCCTGGAGCCGGGCCAGCACCGGGGCCAGCCGCGGCTTGTCCTGCGGGCCGAGCCCGTCGGCGACGTGCCCGTAGCCGTGCCGGGCGAACTCCTCCACGCTCTGCGGGGCCCGGCCGAGCCCGAGTTCGGCGTGGTAGGGCGCGATCACCTCGGCCAGGAAGGAGGCCGCGGTGTGCATCCGCAGGCGGGCGCCCCGGTCGGTGGCGGAGTGGTAGATGCGGCTGCGGACCGCGGTGACCGGCTGGCCCCGGCCGCTGGGGATCTGCCGGTCGTCCAGTCCGGACAGGGCCTGCAGCACCGTGCTCTTGCCGTTGCGGGCCCGGCCGCTGACCCCGATGTTGACGGTGCCGCGGTTCACCCGGGCGCGGACGGTGGCCAGTACCCCGAGGCAGTCCTCGACGGCGGCGGCCATCTCCGCCGTGTCAGGCGCTCCGAGGACCGGCTGCGCCGGGTCGGGCTCGCCGGCGAGGTCCGGGGCCGCGGCCTCGCCCAGCGTGGCGACCAGCTGCCCGATCCGGGTCCAGCGGTCGATCTCCTCCTCGACCACGGGCCGGTACTCGCCCCGCCTCCGGAGCACCTCGTCGAGTTGTTCCCTGATGCTGCTCACAGCGAGATGTCCCCTGTGCTCATCCGAGTGGGTTGGTGGTCGCCGCGTCCCGCGGGCGTCCCGGGTCCCGGCGCGGCCACCACCCCGGACCCCCCGGTGCTCGGCCCCGCCGGATCCTCACGCTAGCAAAGCCGACCATGCTCCGATCGGCACTTGGTAGATCTCTCAACTCCCGTTGCACAAGGGAGATATGACGGGTCTTCGACAACCGAGGCACACGGTCCCTGGCGGCGCGCGCAAGGTGCCGTCAGGGACCGTCGTGCCGGTAGGCGGTCGGGAACCGGGCGGCGCGGTTCCAGGACCGGCACAGCCCCTCCGCCAGTACCCGCTCCGCGTCGGCGTCCGCGGGCAGCGGAAGGTGCAGCGCCCGCAGCAGGTCGAAGCGGTGGAGGTCGAAGGCGGTCTGCACGGCGGCGCGGTAGACCGGCACCGAGTGCACCGCGCTGCGGTACGCGAGTGCGCCCAGGGCGGCCGGGAGCAGGGTGAGCAGCACCCACCAGCCGGCCGGCACCAGCAGCGGCAGGCCCGCGCACGCCGCCACCAGCCCGACGCCCGCCAGGGTGACGGCCTGGTCGAGCGCGTCGCGGGCGTCGTCGGCCAACAGCCGCGCCCGGTCCGGCAGGACGGGGTACAGCCGGGGCCAGGCCGCCGCCGCGTCCCAGCCGTACCCCGCCCCGGCGGCGCCGTACAGGGCCGCGAGGGCGTTGCCGAGCGCCGTCGGCCGTACGTCCGGGTCCTGCCGCGGGTACGCCAGGTCGAGTTGCCGGGCCGCCCGGTACGCCGAGTGCAGGAGCGCCGCCCGCTCCGCCGCGGGCCGGCTCGCCAGATCCGCCGGGAGCGCCGACCTCCGCTCCAACCTTGCCCTGGCCCGCCGGTGACGGGTCAGCCGCCGTCCCCGGAAGGGCATCGGCCAGGACCCCTGCCACAGCCGGTGCAGGGCGGGCAGCGAGGACTGGGTCAGGAAAGCGGCGACCAGCACGACCAGGAGCAGCAGGGCGATCTCCGCACCGCCCAGCCCGGTGGCCTTCGCCCAGGCGCGGGAGAAGGACACGCCTCCCTGCGGGGCGCCGGCCCACACCAGGCACAGCAGATAGAGCGCCCCGGCGCACACCGGCACCAGGGTGACCAGCAGGAAGCGGCGGGAGAACACGGACAGGGCCGGTCCGGCCAGGTCGGAGAGGTTCACCGCAGGATGCCCCGCTCCGTCATGGTGTCCCCGTGGACCGGACAGCGCGGAGCGTCGCCGTACACCGTGACCAGCCCCTCGGCGCACCCGGAGACCGGGCACGCGTACGTGACGCCGACGGCCTGCCCGATCGGCTCGTCGGTGATCGCGGCGACCAGCCGCAGCCCCTCGCCGCCCGCCATCGGCACCGTCATGCCGTAGTTGTCGCGCAGGTGGGCCCGGCCGGTGACCACCTCGCCCGGCTCGCCCGCGACCCTGATCACGATCCACGGGCGCAGCTGCGGGTCCTGCGCGACGGCCTGTTCGAGCAGGTCACAGCCCTCCTCGAAGGAGCTGCCTGCGGGCAGTTCCAGGACCAGGGCGTCCGCCGGGGGCGGGGTCGGCGCGGCAGGGTCTGCCAGGTCGTCGAACGCGTTCATGGTGGCCTCCGGTGGCGGTTCAGACTCCGACGTGGACATAGGGGGCCCAGGCCCAGAGCCTGGCCCTGGGCGCCGCGGGCGGTGAGCGGCGGGCCAGCACGGCCCGGTGCAGGTGGCGGGCGGTGTCCGCCGGGTCGAACGGCGGCGGGCCGGCCGCTGCGGGGTGGCCGCCGGACGCCGGCGCGTACACCTCGCCCGCGACGGCGGTGGTCTCGGCGGCGTCGACGGGCCACAGGGTGGCGACGGCCTGCCGCCAGCCCGCGAAGGTCATCGCGGCGGCGATGCTGATCAGCTCGTCCGGGGTGCGCGCGTCGACGGTGGCGGTCCGGCACGCCGTCAGCGAGACCAGCACGCCGTCCGTGCGCTCGGCCGCGAGGACGGCGATCGGCACCACCCCGTCCTCCAGCACCAGGCCGCTGCGCTGCGGACGGGCCGGGTCGTGGTGGCCGTGGCACATCACGTGCAGCACCGTGTGGTCCGGCAGCGCCGACAGGACCCGCCGGGAGTCCGCGCGGCCGTCGGCAAGGACGGTGGCGTCCGGGAAACGGTCCGTGATCAGCCGGTGCTGGATGTCGGCGCCCGGCAGCGCGGCCGTCCCCGGCACCCGGTCGGCCAGCACGCCCAGCACCCTGGGCGGCCCGGTGACGTCCGGCCGGGTGGCCGCGGCGGCGAGCGCGGCCACGGTCGGGGTGTAGGACGGGACCACCCGGTCGACCAGGCTCGTGCCCGGCGGCGCGTGGTACCCCGCAGCGTGCAGCGGCAGCAGCGACAGCAGACCGGTGGGGCACCACCACAGCCTCGGGAGGTGCCCGGCACCGTCCGGCGCCGCCACCGCGAGGACGTCCAGTACGGGGACCGCGACCCGGTCCCAGAGCCACTCGGCCAGCTCGGCCAGGACGCGGTTGAACGGGCCGGTGACACCGACACCGGGCGCGCCCGCCCGCTCGGCGGCCCGCTCCTCGAACCGCCGGACGGCCGCCTGGTGGACCTCCGCCCGTGCCTCGACCTCGGCGGCCGTCAGGCCCGCCAGCGGCACCACGCGGACTCCCGTGCGCTCGACCAGGAGGGCGTCACACCGGTGCCGGGAGACGTTGACCACCACGACCGGGCCGGGGACGCCCGCGCACAGGTCGGCCGCGGCGGGGCCCGCCAGGAACCCCGGGACCAGGGCCCGCGCCTCGGCCACCGCCTCCTCCCACCGGCGGGCCGCGTCCTGGAACCGGTCGGCGCCCGGGTCCAGCAGCCGCAGCCCGCGTCCGGCCCGGCGTTCGTCGGCCACCGGCCCGGCGGCCGGGTGGGCCGCCAGGGAGCCGGCCCGCAGCACGGAGGCGGCCCGGCGGAGCCGGTCGGCCAGCGCCGGGTCGACGGCGTCCACCGCGTCCAGGTCGCCGCGCAGGTCGAGGAGTTGACGCCACAGCACCGCCCTGGCGCTCTCCAGCAGCTCCAGCGCCCCGGCGGGATCGCCGTCCGCGAGGGCGGCGGCAGCCGCATCGGGCCCCAGCGCGGACCACCGCCGCAGCAGTCCCCGGACGCCGGCCACGTCCAGGCCGACGGCCGCACAGCGGCGCAGCAGGTCGACGGCGAGCCGGTAGTCGCGGTGCGCCCTGCCGGTGTCGCCGAGCCCGGCGGCGAACCGCGCGCCGGCTTCGGCGGCGACCAGTCGGCTCGGCAGCGGGGCCGGGTCGGCATCGGCGACCTCGGCGAGGTGGGCCAGGGCCCGGTCCGCGTGCTGCCACCCGGACGCGTCGGCGGGGGCGGTCGTTCCGCCGCCGTCCTCGCCGTCGTCCTCGGCCCTGGTTACGGCTGCGGCTGCGGCTGCGGCTGCGGCACCTGCGGCTGCGGCACCTGCGGCTGCGGCTGCGGCACTTGCGGCCGCGGCGTCGGCCCGGTGGAGGCCCAGTTCGGCCTCGGCCGCGAGCAGCAGCAGCTCGTACCGGTGACTCCGAGCCGGGCGGCCGTCCCGGAGGGCGCCGGCGGCCAGGCCGAGGGCCCGGTCGAGGTCACCGCGGGAGTGTTCCGGGGCGGCGTCGGCGCGGGCGAGCAGTGCGCGGACGAGTTCCCGCAGCGCGAAGGAGTCCGGCCGGGCGTCGGGCGGGGTGAGGGCGTGGGCCTCGGTGGCGGTCTCCACCGCCTCGGTGAGCCCGTCCAGGGCCGACTGCCGCAGGGCGGCGGGGTCCGGCGAGGTGGCCGCCCCATCCGTGCCGCCGGAACCGCCGGCGGGGCCCGCCTCGGCCTGCCGCGCGGCGGCCGTCGGCGGCCCCGGCGGGGTCGCAGGGTCCGCGTCGATCGCGGTGAGGACCGCGTCCGCCCGGTCGCGTAACGCCGCGGCCAGACCGGCCAGCAGGGCCGGACGGGCGGTGGGGTCGTCGAACGCGGGGTCGTCGACCGTGGTGCGGCAGGCAGCCCGGGCGGCGTCCACGGCGTCGGCGTGGAGGTCGGGCTCGTCGAGCACCCGGGCCGCGAGCCGCAGCGCGACCTGGAGGCTGTGGAACCGGCCCGGCCGAAGCCGCGAGTCCTCGGGGGTCAGGCGCACGATCTCCCGGTGCAGCGCGATCAGATCCTGCGCGTCCTGCTCGGAGGGAACGGTCTGCAGGCGGTCCGCCAGCAGTGTCCCGAGGTTGTGCCGGCGCAGCGCCTGGTCCTCCCCGCCGCCCAGGGCCACGGCGCGCCGGGCCTGGTCCACGGCGTCGGCGAAGTCCCGGTCGCCTGCGCCCGGCCCCCGCAGCCGGGCGCGTTCGGCGAGTGCGGCGGCGAGGCGGGAACCGCACTCGGCGGCGGCCGGGTGGTCGGGCGGGACGGCGCGGACGGCGAGTGCGGCGGTCAGCACGGCACCCTGGAGCTGGTCGGTGTCCCCCGTCTCCTGGTAGGTCGTCAGCTGGGCCGAGGACAGTACGCAGAGCCTGCCGAAGTCGTCCGGGGAGGACGGGGCCAGCTCGACCGCGGCGGCGGCGCAGGCCAGCGCCTCAGCGAGGTCGTCGCGGTCCGGCCGTCCGTCCACCGTCCGGCGCACCAGCAGCGCTTCGGCGAGGTTGCCGAGAGCGCCCGCGCGGTCGGCGGCGGCCGGGGCCGGGGCGCCGCGGTCCGGACCCGCGCAGGCCCGCAGGTCGGTGACGGCCGCGTCGAGGTCCTGCCTGCCGCCGTAGCGGTCGAAGCGGTCGAGCCGGGCCAGGCCCCGGCAGGAGAGCGCGAAGGCGTGCAGGCCGTCGACGGCCTGCCCGGCCCGGGTGTCCGCCACGGCCTGCTCGGCGTGGGCGACCGCCGCGTCGAAGTCCTCCCGGCGGTCGTGCAGTTGGGCGCGCCGGCCGAGCAGGTGGGCCAGATCGATGCGCAGTGCCGGTTCGGGCGAGGCTGCTGGTGCTGCCGGGGCGGCGGGCCGGCCGTCGGAGAGTGCGACCGCCCGGGTCTGCTCCCGGATGGCCTTGTCCAGGTCGGCGGGGTCGCGGCGGGGGTTTCCGTTCAGGAAGCGGTGCAGGAGCAGCTGCGCGAGCAGAGCGCGGGCCTGGCAGCTCCGCCCGTCCTCCGGCAGGAACGTGACGGCTTCCCAGAGCGTCCGGAGGGCGCGCTCCAGGAAGCCGGCCTCCGTCGGGTCCAGCGGGCTGTACTCGGCGGCTCCCTGCATCGGCACACCGGCCAGGGCGGACAATGCGACCCCGAGCGCGACGTTGGCGGCCGCCCGTTCCTCGGATCGCGAGGGCAGGGCCTGGACCCCGGCGTACAGGATGTCGGCCGCGGCCGACCAGGCGGCCTGCGGGTCGTCGCCGCCGCGGTCCGCCGGGCGGGGCCCGGCCGTGAGGTCCGCCTCCAGCAGACGCTCCATCAACAGCTCGCCCAGGACGACGGCCGACTGCGGGTCGACGCCGCCGTACGCGGGCGATCCCCGGCGGTAGCGGTCGACGGCGTCCACGGCGGCCGGGAGGTCGGCCGGTCGGCCGTGATCCAGCAGCGCGCCCGCGAGCGCGGCCCACGGCCGGTGGTCCTCGGGCAGCGGACCGTGCCCGGAGATCACGTCCTCCGCTCCCGCCGGTACCAGCTCGGGCCGGCCCCTGCGCAGGACCTCGACGAGGGTCCGCGCGGTCCGCTGGTGACCGAGCCGGTCACGGGAGTACCGGCCGGCCTCGCAGCGGCACAGCGCCAACCACAGGGCGAGCCACAGTTCCTCCGGCTCCCCGGTCACACCGCCGCGCCCGTCGGCCAGCCGGCCCTCGCGCACCATCGCGGCGACCTCGGCGTCGGCGTCCGGGCCGAGGCCGCTGACGTCCCGGTGGCGGAGGTAGGCGACGATACGGCGGGCCACCGCCGCCTTGAACGCGGGATTCACGGCAGGGTTCCTCCGGGTTCGACGGCCAGGGGCCCCGGGGGTCTGCAGCGAACCCCTTGACCCACAATTTACCGACGAGCCGCCTCGCCTGACGCAGCGTCACCAATTTGAGACCCACCCAGGGGCGCATAGACCTGCGCAAAGCGGAAGGCACAACGCCGTACCTCCCGACGCACGTTCAGGCCCCGCATCCCCACCCAGCGCTCACGGCACCCCCAGGGGCGCGGGGAACTGCGCGAAACGGAAGGCACCACGCCGCACCATCCGACACCACAACCTCAACGCACCACCCACCCAGGGGCGCGGGGAACTGCGCGAAACGGGAGGCACAACGCCGCACCTTCCGATTCGCGCATCTCCATCAGGTCGACGCCGTCGTCCTGCCGGGCGGATTCAGCTACGGCGACTA